>SBBU01000138.1 GCA_005239585.1 Planctomycetaceae bacterium | reverse complement strand
TTCCTTAGAAATCGTTTCATACCTCTCTCCCAAAAGATTTGTCTAATCTATCGGGCAGAGAGGCCCTTTTTATTCAATCCGATTTTTTGGACAAGCTCGTCGTTCATTGAATTAAGTTTTACCTCAGGGTATAATTTAATATTGTGGAGAATAAATGGGAAATAACAAGGTAGAAAGGCTACTAAATCTTGTAGATACGGTACTTGACAAGGAAAAATATGCTGATCTTCACTGGGAGGGTTCATTTGAGGATTACCTAAGGCTAGTTGCAGAGACCCCAAAGATCTGCAAAAACGCTTTTCAACGGCTTTACGACATGATCCTTTCCTATGGATGCGAGGAGTATACTGAGAATCGTAACGAGATAATTAAATACAACTTCTTCAGTGACCCGATTGGAGGAGGCAGGGATGCTATCTTTGGTCTAGAAGATAGCTTGATGAATTTTGTAAACTGCCTTAAAGCTGCTGCATTTGGTTACGGCCCTGAAAAAAGAATTATTCTCTTACATGGGCCTGTTGGAAGTGCCAAGAGTACAATGGTTAGACTTATGAAGAAAGGACTTGAAGCCTATTCAAGGACAAAAGAAGGGGCATTATATTCATTCGAGTGGCGCGATGATCAAAATCCTGAGATTTGGCTGCCCTGCCCTATGAGAGAGGAACCTCTAAGATTAATTCCAATGGAGATTAGAGACAAGATATTGAAAGATCTAAATACTTCACTCGAAGGAAGTTACGAAATCAAAGTTGAAGGAGACCTTTGTCCGTTTTGCCGTTATTACTTTAATTTTTACATGAGAAAATTCAAAGGAGATTTCAAGCAAATCTTTAAAGATAACATAAGGATAAAAAGAGTAGTCTTGTCGGAAAAAGACAGACAGGGAGTCGGAACGTTTCAACCTAAAGATGAAAAAAATCAAGACTCTACAGAACTAACAGGTGATATAAACTATAGAAAAATAGCCATTTTTGGTTCTGATTCAGATCCCCGAGCATTTAACTTTGACGGTGAGTTCAACGTTGCTAACCGCGGCCTTATTGAATTCGTCGAATTGTTAAAACTCGATGTTGCGTTCTTATATGATCTTCTAGGTGCTTCTCAAGAACATGTGATAAAACCAAAGAAATTTGCCCAGACAGATGTAGACGAGGTAATCATAGGGCATACCAATGAACCTGAATATAAAAAGCTTCAAAACAATGAATACATGGAGGCGTTCAGAGACAGAACACTAAAAATAGATATGCCTTACAATACCAAATTAAGCGATGAAGTGAAGATATATTACCGGGACTTTAATCCAAATAGAGTAAGAGGTAAACACATTGCTCCACACACCTTGGAAGTAGCCTCAATGTGGGCTATTTTGACACGGCTTTCAATGCCAAAAAAGGCAAACATATCACCCATGCAAAAACTAAAACTTTACAATGGGAAGAGCCTCCCAGGAATTACTGATGATACTGTAAGAGAACTTAAAGAAGAGGCTGCCAGAGAGGGAATGGAGGGAATCTCTCCCAGATATATTCAGGATAAACTCTCAAATGCTTTGGTTAAAGTTGATGAGGCAGGCTGTCTAAACCCATTCATGCTTGTAAATGAGCTAGAGTCGGGATTAGATCACCATTCGTTGATAACCAGCGAGGATCAGAAAAAGCGTTTTAGAGAACTGCTCGCGGAAATCAAATCAGAATACGAAGATATTGTTAAAAATGAGGTTCAAAGGGCGATCTGTGCAGATGAGGATGCAATCAACAGGCTCTTCGCAAATTACGTTGAGAATGTAAAGGCATATACAACCAGACAGCGCGTAAAGAACAAATATACTGGTGATGATGAGGAGCCTGATGAGCGATTAATGAGATCTATAGAGGAAAAAATGGATATCCCTGATACAAGGAAAGACGACTTTAGACGAGAGTTGATGAATTACATCGGAGCCCTTGCAGTGGAAGGAAAGAAATTTCATTACAAGTCAAATGAAAGGCTTCAAAAGGCGCTGGAGCTCAAGCTCTTCGAAGACCAAAAAGACACAATCAAATTAACGAGTCTTGTATCAGGAGTAGTTGATAAAGAAACACAGGAAAAGATTGATATAGTAAAGTCAAGACTGATAAACCAGTACACTTATTGTGAAATTTGTGCAAACGATGTCCTGAGCTTTGTGGCGAGTATATTTGCCCGCGGCGAATCTAAAAATTAATTGAATCACTGCATGTCATTATGGTAAGAAAGATAGAACGCGATTATGGCAGGTTCAGGGAAATCATTAAAGGTAACATCAAAAAGGACTTTAAAAGATACATGGGCCATGGCGAATTAATCGCAAGACATGGTAAATATATTGTTGCAATCCCATTAAAGCATATTCGAGTCCCTATTTTTAGATTTTCAGATCAGGATAAGAGTGGATTAGGGCAAGGAGAAGGAGAGTTAGGACAATCTGTGGCCGTCGAACCCGGAACCGGACATGGCGCTGGCGACATGCCTTCCAACCACATTCTCGAAGTTGAAGTCACAATCGAAGAACTTACCAAAATTATGGAAGAGGAACTTGGGTTGCCGCAGATAAAACCTAGAGGAAAGGATGTAATCCTTGCCCCACACCACATGTATAACACCGTTAGCCGTGTTGGCCCGGAGTCATTAAAACACTTCAAGAGGACATTCAAAGAGGCTCTTAAACGACAGATTGCAATGGGCACTTATGATCCAGACAATCCTGTCATTGTGCCCACAAGAGAAGATCGCAGATACAAATATTGGAAAATTAAAGAAGTCCCTCAAAATAACGCAGTGCTTATTTATATGATGGATATCTCAGGTTCGATGGGTGATGAACAGAAGGAATTAGTCAGAACTGAGGCGTTTTGGATAGATACTTGGTTGAGATCTCAGTATAAAAAGATTGAGACTCGATACATTGTTCATGACGCAGTTGCCTGGGAGGTGGACAGGGATACATTCTTCAAGATCAGAGAATCAGGAGGGACAAAGATATCTTCAGCATATGAATTATGCCGTAAAATTGTAAACGAACACTATGACACACAGACATGGAACATTTATCCGTTTCATTTTTCTGATGGCGATAACTGGGGTCAAGAAGACACTAAAAAATGTATCGATGTTCTAAAAAGCGCACTGCTTTTATCATGTAATATGTTCTGCTATGGTCAGGTTCGTTCGACTTATGGCAGTGGTCAATTCAAAAAAGACCTTGATGAATCATTTCCCGGCGACGATCGCATTATTACCTCTGAAATTAAAGACAGATCCAACATATTCGAGTCAATAAAGGATTTCCTTGGTAAAGGAAAGTAACATGTCATTGCAGGTTAACATTATCACTCCAGAAGAACTTACAAAGATGAGGGAAACAATGCTGAACCATGCAAGAGAGTTCGGATTAAATCCTTTTGAGACCGTATTTGAGCTTGTAGAGCCAGACGAGATGAATGAAACCGTAAGCTATGGTGGTTTTCCCGCCAGATATCCACACTGGCGATTTGGTATGGAATTCGAAGTAACACGCAAAAGCTACAACTGGGGACTGCATAGGATTTATGAACTTGTGATAAATAACGACCCTTGTTATGCGTATCTTATGAGATCTAACTCGATTGTTGATCAGAAGATGGTTATAGCCCATGTTTATGGACATTCTGATTTTTTTAGAAACAACATGTGGTTTTCGTTCACTAATCGCAAAATGCTTGATGAAATGGCAAATCACCGAGCCCATGTCGCTAGATTTATGGAACATTACGGGCATAATGAAGTAGAGGAATTTGTAGATTCAGTTCTATCTATCGAATATCTTATAGATTTTCACTCGATGTTTTCA
>SBBU01000145.1 GCA_005239585.1 Planctomycetaceae bacterium | reverse complement strand
CCTCTCCCCTAAATGTTCTAACAAAATTATAGGCGGAGAGGGTTTTTTGTTAAACTTTTTATGTCCACCCGCACCCCACACACTTTGTAACGGTTACACGCTCTATATATCAAAGTTCTCAACAAGTGAGACCCCCACATCCTCAGGTGGAACATAAGTGTACGTATAGCTTTACGTCTAAGGACTTGAGAAGAGCACCATCTGCTTACAGCTTCGACATGGCAAGCATGGGAAGGTGTACTTGGTCCCGTGTCCGATAGCAGAGTTCCCTTTCAGATTCGCCCAAATCTGGTGCCTAGTCTTTTGGCGGAAGATCAACCTCTCGGATAGCTGTATGCGTCCTACAAGCGCTGTAGTGTATTTTGACTAGATTTTCAGTATACGCTTTTGTAGCCTGTCTCGACGAGAAGCGCTCAGTGTATGATTAAGCTCCCCGGGCTGGACTCGAACCAACAACCAACGGGTTAACAGCCCGCTGCTCTACCATTGAGCTACCGGGGAGTGTATTCCAACTTTTTAATCCGTTCTCTACCAATACCAGATTTCCAGTACTTTTCCCTCTTCCCTGCCTCCGATCTGATGGCGGAGACACACTCTTGATAGATTAACCCCATGGCCGTCCCGATCCTGTAACCTTAACAAAACCAGAATTATGCCCCTTTAATCAGTTACGAATGTCTTGGGACATTCCCACATAATGCCGACCAGTTGCTCGGCCCTTCAAAATATATACGTACCACATTGCTTTTGGCAAAATCTCTTGAGAGCCCGTTGCTCCCTGCCTGCCGGCAGGCAGGTACCATTGAGCTTCCCGCCTGCGCTGCCGCTTTGGCGGGCAGGCCGGGGAACCTAAATTTTAAAGATCGAACAACCTGCCTAGTATACAGTCTCAATTGTAGAAATTAAAGCTGTAAAACAGTCAATCGCGCCAAGACAAAAAGTCGCGGAAGGAGCTGTTAATTCTGTACGCTTGACCCTCTTTCTGAAATTTAGTACAAGAACCACATCCCATGCACTATGTTGGAGAATCCAATGTCTGCTAACTTGGACACACCAGTTAACCCACAAACAGTTCTGAACCCTGCTAGAAGATTTCCCCCTCCAGCCGAATTTACCGATTCGAATATAAAAGATCCAAATGTATACAAAAAGGCCCTGCAGGACCCCGAATCATTCTGGGCAGAATTTGCAAGCGAGCTAACATGGTTCAAAAAGTGGGACAGGATATTAAAGTGGAACCCTCCATTTGCAGAATGGTTCATCGGCGGAAAACTCAATGTTTCACACAACTGCCTTGAACGCAATATTGAACGAGGCTTGAGAGACAAGGCTGCCTTTATTTGGGAAGGCGAACCCGGCGATACCAAAACTCTTACATTCGGCGAGCTTCATAAGGAGGTCTCTAAATTTGCGAACGTCTTGAAAAAACTGGGGATCAAGAAAGGGGATTGCGTAACTATTTATCTCCCCATGATCTTGGAACTTCCTATTGCACTTTTGGCTTGTGCGCGCATCGGCGCGCCTCACAGCGTGGTGTTCGGCGGATTCAGCGCCGAAGCGCTTCGCGATAGAATAAACGATTCGCGTTCACGATTGCTAATTACCGCAGATGGCGGATATAGACGCGGCCAGATTGTGCCGCTCAAAAGTAATGTGGACAATGCGCTGCATGACACGCCGACTATAGATAAAGTCGTCGTATATGAGCGTATCGGCCAAAAAGCCGGCATCAATATGAAACAAGGGCGTGATCTATGGTGGCATGAGTTGATGAAGGACTCGTCATCATCATGCGAAGCTGAGCACATGGATAGCGAGGATATGCTTTTCATGCTCTATACCAGCGGAACAACAGGAAAACCCAAGGGAATAGTCCATACTACAGGAGGCTATCTCGTTGGAACATACGCGACAACCAAATGGGTCTTTGATGTAAAACCAGAGGATATCTATTGGTGCACAGCAGACATCGGTTGGGTCACCGGGCATAGCTACATCGTTTACGGACCACTCGCAAACGGCGTAACAGGAGTTATGTACGAGGGCTCTCCAGATTGGCCAGACAAGGATAGGTTTTGGCGAATCATTGAAAAGTACAAGGTTACAATCTTCTACACTGCACCGACTGCCATTAGGGCATTCATCAAGTGGGGTGACCAGTATCCAACCAGATGCAATCTTTCCAGCCTCCGCCTATTGGGATCGGTCGGCGAGCCCATAAATCCTGAGGCGTGGATGTGGTACTACCAAGTAATTGGCAGTAAAAAATGTCCGATCGTAGATACCTGGTGGCAGACAGAGACAGGGGCAATTTTGATTACACCGCTTCCCGGTATCACACAATTGAAACCTGCCTCGGCGACAAAACCGTTTCCGAGTATCGAAGCAGAAGTTGTTGATGATAAAGGTAATCCAGTTGCCGTAGGAAAAATCGGCTATCTAGTCTTGAAATCTCCTTGGCCATCGATGTTAAGGACAATTCACGGCGACCCTGAGCGTTACAAGGCACAGTATTGGAGCAGATTTCCCGGCCTCTATTTCACTGGTGACGGCGCAATGAAGGATGAGGATAGCGATTTCTGGTTGCTAGGTCGAATAGATGATGTAATGAATGTCTCTGGTCATCGGATAAGCACAATGGAGGTGGAAAGCGCGCTCGTCGATCACAAATCTGTTGCCGAAGCGGCTGTGATCGGAAAAAGCCACGAAATAAAAGGAACCGCGATATCCGCGTTTGTAACACTAAAGGAAGGAGTTCAAGGGACGCCTTCCCTCATCGATGAACTGAAAAAGCATGTCGCTACCAAGATCGGCGCTCTAGCCCGACCAGACGATATAATTTTCACTGCCGAGCTCCCGAAGACGCGAAGCGGGAAAATCATGCGAAGACTATTGCGAGATATAGCAGAAGGTAGAGCGCTGGGTGACACTAGTACACTTACAGATGCAAACGTGGTAGCTACACTCAAAGAGAAATATGGTACTGAGGAAGAATAGGTCCCTGCTTAACCTGAATCCTGCGTGAAAATCAAGCAAAATTTTCTGTTATTACAAAAGCTCAACATGAATCAAAATGGCAAGCTTATATTCTGGGAAAGCAGGAT
>SBBU01000184.1 GCA_005239585.1 Planctomycetaceae bacterium | reverse complement strand
CCCTCTCCCCTAAATGTTCTAACAAAATTATAGGCGGAGAGGGTTTTTTGTTAAACTTTTTATGTCCACCCGCACCCCACACACTTTGTAACGGTTACGACTATCGATAGATCTCGCCACGATGCCCAATTCGCAATATCACAACCCTATCCTTATCAACATCGAAAACAACACGGTAATCTCCTATGCGAAACCTATATGTCCCAATCTTGGAGTTGATCAATTTTTTGGATTTCTGGAGTGGATCATCTTGCAATTGAATGATTTTATTACCGATACGCTTTTTTGCGAGCCTATCCAAGGCCTCTATATCTTGGACTGCCCTTTTTGTGTATACGAGGGTGTATTTCACTCAATTTTGCCAAAGAGATCAGCATGTGAGTAGCTACGACCCTTCCTGTAATCTTCCCTTGCTTGACGTATGCTTTCTAGATACTGAGAACTTGTGAGCGCCAATAGATCCTCAAGAAAGTCCAGATTCACTATGGCACCTATTGGTTTTGACTTGCGCATTATCAATACATAGTCTTTTTTCTTGGAGATTTCCTCAAGTACATCGCGCAGATGATTACGTAGTGTACTTGAATCAACTATTTTTAACATAGACATCCTCCTTGTACATCAATCTTGTACATCTCTAGTGTACGACATATTCTAGTCCATTTCAACTTTTCACTTCCTTGACAAGTTGTCAGGAGAAAACAATCATTAGGCGTAATGAGTCTGGCCCTATTGACTGGCATCGTAATTGCAGCGCTCCTTGGAGGTTATCTAATTTACGGCCGATGGATCGCACGTCAGTTTGCGCTGAGCGACAGCAATCCTACCCCAGCTCAAGAAATAAATGATGGTGTAGACTATGTACCCGCCAAGCCTTTTTACCTCTTGGGTCAGCACTTTAGTGCCATCGCCGCCGCAGGCCCCATAGTTGGACCGATCGCGGCATGCATGACTTTTGGATGGATTCCCTGCATTATCTGGATCGTACTAGGCGTAATCTTTATCGGCGCTGTCCATGATTTTTCAGCACTAGCTGCTTCAATAAAACACAAGGCGCAATCAATAGCAGAAATCGTGAGACAAAACCTCGGCAGGCGTGCCTATAATTCCATGATTTCATTTATATGGATCGCCCTTCTCTATGTAATCATTGCTTTTACAGATGTTACTGCAAACACTTTCCTTGGAAAGACAGAGGAACTAGAAGGCAAGTTTGCATTCAACCCGGGTGGGGCAGTTGCTGCAGCTGCAATAATGTATCTCACTCTAGCGCTGATAATGGGGCTCGTGCAAAGGACAACATCTCCTCCGCTTTTGATCATCACACTTTTCTTCGTGCCTGCTACTCTTGCTGTTGTCTGGCTGGGGACAAGCATTTCAACGGTGTTCCTGTTTGATTACAAGACATGGGCGATTCTGATTCTATCGTACTGTTTTGCGGCGTCCCTGCTCCCAGTTTGGCTTCTCTTGCAGCCGCGCGGTTATCTTGGCGGATTTGTACTTTACATAGCGCTTTCAGTAGGCGTAGTGGGCATCGTTCTTGGAGGATTTCAGATCAACCAGCCGGGATTCAAGGCACTCGACGGTCCCCGGCTTGATGATGCACTATTTCCATTTCTTTTTGTCACCATAGCCTGCGGGGCATGCTCCGGATTTCACGGGCTAGTCTGCTCTGGCACAACATCAAAACAAATATCAAAGGAATCTCACTGCAGGCCGATTGGCTATGGCGGCATGCTTCTTGAAGGTTTTGTTGCGTTGATTGCTCTTTCAACTGTTTTGATCGCAACAAATACGTCGCAGTCTCCGGGTATTATTTACGGCGAAGGCATCGGAAGGTTCCTGACTGTGATAATCGGAGAAAAATATCTCCTCTTTGCCGTTACGTTTGGGGCAATGGCATTTTCAACGTTTGTCTTTGACACGCTGGACGTTGCAACCCGTTTAGGAAGATACATGCTGCAAGAGCTGTTTGTTAAACGAGGGTGGATATCTGCAATTCTTTCAACAGCCCTCACAGTCTGCATACCACTAGGTTTCATACTATCATCAAAACCCGGAGACTGGAGGAAATACTGGATACTTTTCGGGACATCAAATCAGCTACTCGCAGCATTGACACTCTTGGCAATCTCTGTATGGCTAAAAAAGACTGGCCGTCCGAACTGGTTTACCATACTACCGATGCTCTTTGTGATGACAATAACTGTGTGGGCACTTGCAGTGCATATCATAGACGCGTTTAATAACCCATTAGGATTTCATCCCCCCACGATCAATGGTGCAGTAGCTGCCCTTCTACTGACACTGGCTGGATTGATTAGCTTTGACGCCTTTAAAGCGCTAAATTCGCCAAAACCCAAGCCTTCAAATCCCTAACCTCCCGGCAACTTTAACACAAAAGTGGAGCCCTTTCCTTGTGTACTCTGGACAGCAACTGAGCCATTGTGTAGTTGAGCGATGTGCTTGACAATAGCAAGGCCCAAGCCTGTACCGCCCATCTCTCGGGATCTTGATTTATCAACTCGATAAAAACGTTCGAATATGCGAGGGAGGTCTTCGTTAGGAATACCAATCCCAGTATCTGAGACAGATATTTCAACTGCATCGTCTAAGCTATTCGTCCTGATCCAGATCCCACCATTTTCCGGCGTATACTTGATAGCATTATCCAGCAAGTTACCAATCGCGCGTTCGAGCAGATCAGGATCAGCATTGATCTGTGATAGATCAGGTGAAGATTCTAAATGCAGTTCTTGTCGCTTCTTGTTGATCGCAACAGTATATCTATCTGTAACTCGCTGCAGCAGATCTTTGAGACCAACAGGACGAACTTTGGCCATCTCAGATCCTGATTCAAGCCTTGAGAGCTCAAGCAGGTCCTCAACGAGATTTGAAAGTTGTTGAACATTTTTATCAATGGTTTCTAAGAATTCTCTGGTCTTGGCTTCATCCCTGACATTTCCATCTTTCAAGGTTTCAACATAACCCTTGATAAAAGTCAAAGGTGTTCGAAGTTCATGAGATACATTGGCTACAAATTCTTTTCTTAATCCTTCGTATTTCTTTGCATCAGTTACATCATGGGCAACCAATACTGCTCCGCCTGTACGGATTGGTGTAACGAATACGACAAGTGAGCGTGCACCAGCAATTGCCTCTATATGTCTTTCTTGTTGCATTGAAAGAACATCCCTTACTACACTGATAACATCATCATGGCGAATCACATCCCATAACGGCTTTGTTCTGCTGTCCAAAGGGATGTTCAAAAGCAACTGAGCCGATTCGTTAACATGGACAATTCGACCGTTCGAGTCAACAGAAACTACCCCCTCACGCATGGAACGAATCATTGATTCAAGTCTTTCCTTTTCAGATGTAAGATCTTCAAGTTTTTTGCTAAGCTCTTCACGCATTCGATTAACCGCTGCTGCCAGTTCTCCCATGTAACCAGTTGCGTTAATAGGGGCCATAGGCTCGAAATCAGCACGTGATATGGAGTTTATTGTCTGCTCGATTTCTCCTATAGCACGTTGAAAATGCCGACTGAGGAAATATCCAGCAATTGCTGTTACAAGTAGAACTAAGGTCAAGATAGCAAAAACGATAAGGTAAATCGATCCTGCTTCACTACGATTCCTGGCTAATCGTATAAGTAACACTGCACAGGCTGCTAGAGCAAGGACGACAACTGTGATATAAGTTATGAAGAGCTTCCGTATCATTTATCGCTGCTCAAACGATAACCCACACCACGCACGGTCTGAAGAAGTTCACCACACTTGCCAAGTTTTTTGCGAAGAGCTGTAATATGCACATCAATATTTCTGTCTATAATAACAACATCTTCTCCTCTGGCCTCTGAAATCAGACTATCTCTGCTCATTACACGGCCTTTGCGATCTGCAAGCGCCTTGAGTATGTTAAACTCAGTTGTCGTGAGATCAATTTTCTTTCCAGAAAGAGTCACCTCATGGCGGCCTGCGTCGATTGTTACAGATCCTACTTTGACCACTTCTCCAGGCTCTGTTGCCGATTCGAATCTCCTAATAATTGCCTTGGCACGTGCGGCAAGTTCTCTGACGCTAAACGGCTTGGTCAAATAATCATCTGCTCCCAGTTCCAGTCCCAGGATTTTATCTGCTTCCTCTGCCTTGGCAGTAAGCATCAATATCGGTATTCTTGCTGTCTTGGGATCATTTCTTAGACGCTTGCAGAACTCCCAGCCATCGATGCCGGGAAGCATGATATCCAGAATAATAAGGTCAGGCATATGTTGACGCGCCATTGAAAGGCCATTTTCACCATCTCTGGCAGAAATAACCAGGTAGTTTTCCCGCGTGAGGTTATAGTCTACGAGTGTTATTAGATCAGGCTCATCATCGATTACTAGAACAGTTTTTGGCACTGAGAATATCCTATATCACTATTGTGTCTTTTCTCCCCTGCGTTTCTCCTCGTGATGATGCCGTACATCTCGACCTTGAGTCAAATAAATTACCTCTTCAGCAATGTTTGTAGCATGATCACCTACTCTTTCAAGATTACGGCCAATTAGGACGACCGCTATAGCACGAGGAATTGAAGCAGGATCTGCCATCATGCCTGTTAATAGTTCGCGAAATATGCGGTCCTTGAATGCGTCAACCTTGTCATCCGTATTAAGGACTTGTTGGGCAAGAGTAGTATCCCGCTTCATAAAGGCATCAAGACTTTGACGAAGCATTTGGCGGGCAATATCGGCCATAATAGGAAGATCACTCACAAGCTTGAAGGGTAAAGATTTAATCAAAAAGGCAGTATTCTGAGCTATATTGATAGCTTGGTCTGCGACTCTTTCTAACTCACCGTTAATTTTAGATGCCATGATTAGAAAACGAAGGTCTTCTGCCACAGGGTGATGGAGGGCAATAAGCTCCACGACCTGTTCGTCTACTTGTATCTGGAGTGTGTTTACCTCCTCCTCATGTGCTGTTACCGTCTTCACAGCATCTCGTCTTTCTACCAACCCTTTGATTGCTTCTTCGATCATCTTCTCTGCCAACGCGCCCATATGCAAAATGCGCATCTTGAGAGATTCCAATTCCTTGTCAAAATGTCGATGCATTAGCCCCTCCTATAACAATGATACATTCTCAACTGGAACATAACAAATTTTGTTAACCAAATCTGCCAGTAACGTAATCCGCAGTCTTTTTGTGTTGCGGGCACGTAAAAAACTCATTCGTAGCATTGAATTCTACAAGCTCCCCTAACCACATTAGACCGCAATAGTCAGATGCACGAGATGCTTGCTGCATGTTGTGTGTAACAATCACTATAGTGTAATTTTTCTTAAGCCCCTGCATTAGCTCTTCGATTTTCATTGTTGCTATCGGATCAAGCGCTGAACACGGTTCATCCATCAGGAGCACTTCCGGCTCTACTGCCAGCAGGCGAGAGATGCACAGGCGCTGCTGCTGTTCTGGCGAGAGCGTGAGTCCATTCTCTTGCAAACGATCCTTTAGTTCTTCCCAAAGTTCCGTAGCACGAAGACTCTTCTCTACTATCTCACCTAGTCTGTTTCTATTTCTCTCACCATGAATAACCGGTCCATATGAGACATTCTCAAAGACAGAGAGCGGAAATGGGTTGGGCCTTTGAAATACCATTCCCACTTCCTTTCTTAGAACCGAAAGCTCCACTATAGGATCATAAATATCCAGGCCGTCAAAAATGATCCTTCCGGTTAATCTGAAATTTTTTATTCTATCATTCATTCTGTTGAAGCACCGCAAGAGTGTTGATTTGCCACAACCTGAAGGACCTATAATTGATGTTATTGCACAAGATTTAATGTCGAGATTTACGCCTTTTAAGGCACGAAATGATCCGTAATACGCATTCAAATCCTTTACGGCAATTTTTGGTTTTTCTGTATCCATCTATCCAAACCTGCCCGTAATATAATCCTGAGTCTTTTGATTTGCAGGCATTGTAAATAGCCTTGCTGTCTCATCAATTTCAACAAGCTCACCCTGCAGAAAAAATGCAGTGCGGTCTGAGATGCGAGATGCCTGCATAACGTTATTCGTTACAAGCACCACTGTGTAGCTCTTTTTTAGTCCTACAAGCGCCTCCTCTATCTTAGCAGTTGAAATGGGGTCAAGCCCTGAACACGGTTCGTCTAGTAATAACACATCAGGTTCAAGCGCTAAGGTCCGTGCAAGACACAATCTTTGCTGCTGCCCTCCAGAGAGTTCGAAAACAGAACTGTCGAGCCTATCCTTTACCTCATCCCAAAGAAATGCCTGTTTAAGACTCTTCTCTACCAAACCATCCAGCTCTCTGCGGCTATGCTTACCCTTAAGAACAGGCCCTAGTGCCAAATTCTGGTATATCGATCCGGGCAATGGTGTTGGAACTGCAAAGACCATACCAAGCAATCTCCTGAGCCTTGAGACATCGACGCTAGGTCCATAAATGTCAATACCGTCGTAAAGAAGCTTCCCCTGCACTGAACATTTTGGGTTAAGATCATTGATTCTGTCAAGTGATCGAAGGAATGTTGTTTTCCCGCTCCCCGCAGGACCAATTATCCCAAATATTTCATTTTCAAATATTTGAAGATTAAGATTACTCAAGGCTGTTTTTTCACCGTAACGAACACTGAAATCCTTGGTTTCTATCTTTATTCTCATATAGATCTTAATTTCCTTCTGATTTTGGAACGTATAAAAACTGCTATGATGTTTAAGGCAAGAGTCAATAGCAAGAGCACTAGGACACTTGAGTATAGGATAGGTTTCGTCGCCTCAACATCTGGCGACTGATTTGTAAGCGCATATATGTGAAATCCAAGATGCATAAACTTGTCGTTCAGCATCGAGGGCAAATTGGGTAGATAAAGGGCTGCGCCAGTAAACATTATAGGCGCGACCTCCCCTGTCCCACGACTTACGGCAAGGATACCTCCAGTCAGGATTCCACCGATCGATTGCGGCAATACCACATGGCGGATAACCTGCCAGCGAGTTGCACCAAGTGCATATGCCGCCTCCCTGTATGACTGAGGCACGGCCCTAAGAGCCTCTTCAGTTGCAACCACAACAGTTGGTAATGTCAGGAGTGCCATTGTCAGCGCAGCCCATATAATAGAGGGCTTTGCATAGATTAACTGACCTCCAGAAACCAAGTCATCTATCCCTGAACCCACGAAATAAACAAAAAAGGTCAGTCCAAAAAGTCCATATACAATTGAGGGAACTCCCGCCAAATTTTGAACAGCCAATCTAACCATCCTGACAAGCCTCGAATCCTGCCTAGCATACTCATGAAGATAGACAGCAGTTGCAACACCTAGTGGAACAACCATGATCGTCATTAACATAACCATTGCGACTGTGCCGAATATAGCCGGGAAGATTCCACCCCTTGTCATTCCATCCCTTGGTTTATCCGATATAAATCCCCAACTGAGCCCCGGTAATCCGTTTATAACAATGTTCACCATGATAATCGCAATCATGACAAGAATTAAAATACAGGCAAAACCTGTCAGGGACGTAAAGAAGGCCCCGATCACCTTGATAGCTTTCTTAGCCTTCACTCCGCCCTTTGGACTTGTTAGTTCATTAGGCATCGTTAAACCCTAAATCCCATCAAAGACTCGATGTTAAACCGCCCCTTGGCGCGTAAATTTAATGGAGGCGACTTGACCAATGGCCAAACTGTCATATTCATTTTCTCTTTCCCTGCAATTTCTCATGAAGCCGCCTTACGTACCAGTGACCTGCAAAATTTGTAGCAAAAGTTATCAGGAAAAGAAAAGCCCCAATAAAAAACAGAACATGATAATGAGGACTGCCGAAGACCACTTCACCAAGCTCACTGGCTATTGTTGCAGAAAAAGTAGCAAAAGACTCGGTTGGGTCGAGCGAAAGTATCGCTGCGTTTCCGCTCGACATTAACACAATCATGGTCTCACCTATTGCCCTGCCAAATCCAAGCACACATGCAGCAAAGACCCCCGGCAACGCTGCAGGTAGTACCACACGCCACGCCGTCTGCCACTTGTTCGCCCCAAGCGCTATAGACCCATCTCTTAATGACTGCGGAACAGAGGAGAGTGCATCTTCTGATACAGTATAAATAATCGGGATTACTGCAAGTGACAATCCAATACCACCTGTTATAGCATTTAATCTATATGGCCATCCGAATATATCCTGAAACCATGTCGCAAGAACCATTAGGGCAAAGAAACCTATAACAACAGAAGGAATTGCAGCAAGAAGTTCAATGACCGGCTTTATTATCTCCCTGACCCACTGTGGTGCGAATTCAGATGTAAAGATTGCCGCACCTAGAGCGATCGGAATAGCGATCAGCAGTGCGATCAAAGTCACTTTCAGTGTGCCCACCAATAAAGGCAACAGTGAATAGACAGGCACAGAGGGCGCAGGGGATACAGGTTGCCACATAAAAGATGGTGCATCTAATCCTTCCTTGTGGGTCACTGGTAAGAATAGACGCCCTACATCTACTTCCTTATGAACGTCCTTTGAAAAGATTACTGGGATTGCCTCTTTGCCAATAAAAAAGAAGATTAGTACAAGTGATATAATCACAACAAAAGCGCTTGATTTAATCGCAAACTCTATTAATCGCTCTCTACGCTTGCCCTGCTTCTGCAGTAAAGGGTGTTGATTTTCCATCTAATCTCTGCGCAATAAATTAACCTCTAATTCCTTCCAAGATCTGATCTTACCCATGTAAATCGTATTTAGCTGCTCAAGCGTAAGGTACTTTAGCGGGTTCGCTTCATGTACAAATATCGCAAGTCCATCCAATGCAACTCTTATTTCCACAACTTCTTTTCCCTGCCTCGTTTTAATTAACTCTCTCTCTTCTCTATGCATTGGCCTCGAAGACATACACACATCAGTTTTTCGATCTATCAGGGCCGCAATACCAGTACCTGAACCTCCACCTGTTACTGAGACACTAATACCGTGTTTTACTTTCATAAAATACTCCGCCCACTTTTGACCAAGAATTATCATTGTATCTGAGCCGTTGATCTGAATTGATTTAACCTGCAATGGTTTTTCCGCCTTAGTATCCTCTGGAAAAAACTTGATTTTATCTTTCGGAATGGGATAAAAACCTACATCAACACAAATCTTCTGACCCTCATCACTTAAGACAAAGTTGATAAAATCTCTTATACCGTGCGGTTGATCTACCACGTAAAAGTAAAGGTATCTGCTGATTGGATAGGAGCCATTCACTACGTTTTCAAGATTAGGTTCTATTACGGGAGACTGGTCATTCTTTTTTATCGAGAGAACCCTCACTCCCTTTGAATACCCTATTCCACCGAAACCAATCGATCTTATATCTTTAGAAACTGCATTGATCACGGCCGCGGTGCCGGGAAGGGTCTGCATCTTTGGACTAAAGTAAGCCCCTTTGAGAACCTTTTCCTTGAAATACATATAAGTGCCCGAGCTGCTTGCCCTTCCATAGAGCACAATCACATCTTGCTGCCCGCAACCTAAGAGCAGTACAACCAAACACATGGGCATTACCTTTGACGCTACCTTAAACACACCTTAACCAAAATAAAAAAGTCTAAAGACTCTATTAAGCATTTGTTAAGAATCTGTTAAGCCTCCTTTCTAAATTTATG
>SBBU01000097.1 GCA_005239585.1 Planctomycetaceae bacterium | reverse complement strand
TTTATACCTTTCTCCTTACCAACCACTAGTGTTTCCTTTGGAATTTTTCTTCCTTCCTTATCTTCCTTTTCACATTTGTTACACTTTGTAATATTGCTATAAAATCCAAGTGTAGGAGGTGTACCTTCAAAGAGTATCTTTCCGGTTATGGTACCGAACTCAGAGGAATCTAATGACCCAATATCTATAAGCTTTGTGTCTGTGACATTATCGTGTCCGTTCTTTTTATCTTCCTGATTGCCAGTGCTCTCCTGCTTCCCGCATCCTACAACCAGCAAGAAAGATATTATTAAGAAATATACAGGTTTCATACACTCTCCCAAAAACCTACACGCTGATTACTTTTTGAATGTAAACGTCGCTTCAGATACTTCTTTATCTTTTACCGTTACATCCTGTGTTTGTGTCCCTAATTCCTCATGCCAAACTTCTATTGTAAACTTTCCCGGAGGAAGCCCTGAAATCTCAAATGTACCCTCGTCGCCAGTTATAGCAAACTTTGAGTGGGACAACACATGTATCCATGCCTCGACAGATTCATGATCGCTCTCAACCTTAAATGGTTTTGGTTCTGGTTTCTCAAAGGTTACTTTCTCAACCGAACCTTTCTGCTGAGTGAGATTTACAGCCTTGTTTTTCTGCGGCGTGATCTTCATATTGCATGTGCATGTGTCTGAGCTTTTCACCTCCAGCGTCTCGCCGGCCATCAAAGCCACAACATGCGGACTAAATTTACCGCTTGCTCTCTCTAGTGTACGCGTCTCATTTGATGTCGGTATAAGATATCGCTCTAGTCCCTTTTTTACATAGACGACAGCATTTTTTAGTGTGTTATTTTTATTCACCATGGTGCATTCCTTTAGGATTTTAAGCTTTTGGCAGTCAGTACACTTGGATGGTTTTACTTCAGTTGGTTCTGGCGCCTTGCCCTCAAAGGCAACCTTGCCTTTAACCTTCCCGGCCCTGACGAATGTAAAGTCACAAGCTTCTGATGAACTTTCTTTAACTTCAATCTCTTTTGTCAAGGTACCCAGTCTCTCATGCCATGCCTCTAGCGTATATTTCCCTGCTGGAAGACCAGAAATATCAAACGATCCGTCATCACCAGTAACGGCAAACTTTGGATGAGGGAGCACATGAATCCAAGCCTCCATCCAATCGTGAATGTTACATTTTACCTTAAATGGTTTTGGTTCTGGTTTCTCAAATTTCTTCGGATCAGTTTTACCTCTTGTCGTCTGCATAAAATTAAAAGTACCATTATTCTCAGTTGAACCGTTGATGTTATGGTCACAGCCGTCACTGTTTCGTATATCGAGCGTTTCTCCTGCCATTAAACAGATTACATGCGGTTCATATTTGCAAAGTTTCTGATCTATTATTCGCATCTCCTCTGATGGAGAGAATGACTGTTTCTCAAGACCTGTTTTCACATATACTAGTACATTTTTTAAAGTGCCATTTTTGTTAGTGATCAATGACTCTGCATAAGGCTTATTACCCTTCTTGGCCTCATCTTCACAGTCCTTACATTTTTCTGGAGCTATCTCTTTAGGTATTGGAGCCAATCCATCAAGTAGAATTTTTCCTTTTACCCCACCAAGTCTCTGCGCTAACGACGCATTTAAATCGTTATTATCCTGATAGCCACCGCTAACAAGGAGAAGAGCAAGCGCCAAAATTAAACCACTTTTCATCTAACCCTCCGAAAAATTGGATGATGAACTGGTTCGTGCCTTTCTTTTTGATTCGCGAACAACCATAAAAATCACAAAGGCAAGTGTCCCACCAAGAGCCAGGAGCATAAAGTAGATGCTAAACCCAAATCCCATTGCTAACTGGCTTAACGAGTCTTGCCCCGAAGAAAGACTTTCCTTGCACATCGAACATTGTTTAAGGAAATTAAGACCTGTCAACATCCTTGCATATTAGAGCTATTTTTGAACGAGATTTCAAGCCACGTTCTACATAGTCCATAGATTTTTCACACCTAGTTCACTCGACATGATGAAATTTTATAGGATGTGGGGTAATATTCACATATGGAGATTAAGGAACTCATAAAAGAGATGATGCAGTGTGGGTGGAGACCGGGGACCTGCGCTACAGAAGAAGAAATATGGGAGATAGAGAGGGCGCTAAATGTTACCTTGCCAGATGACTATAGAAAATTCCTCCTTGAAACTGCAGGGACACCTGCAAAAAAACCCTGGAAAGGGCTATGGTCGGTTAAAGAAATTCCTAGTCTCAACAAAACAATGCCCCTTTTTAGATGGTTCAGGGGTCTGGTAGGGATCGGAAATGAAGGATTCATTGTCTATGCCTATGACTATAAACATAGACCTAGCCCTCAAATCGTAAGCCTTGGCCTATCGAGCTCAGATTGGAACGATGTAACGATAGAAGGGAAAACCTTTACAGAATGGTTAAAGGCAACTATCCCGAAGAAGAGATGAAGTTCAGTGCGAATGGGGTGTGGCTGCCGGCGGCACTTCAGCCACGTAATAAAGATCAGACATACTGAATGCAAGCATTATGCAGAACAAAAGCAGCGGGAAGAGGGCTGTTATATAGAATAGCTTGTCCTCATATTTTAAGTGCATAAAAAAGAGGGCGACAATTGAGACCTTTATCATGGCTATTGCCAGACCAATCATCAAGTTCGCAAATGAAAATGGCTTTATCCATGAAGCTGCTACAGTGATAACAGTGAAAATCATTAATATTATCCATATGGTTATATATACCCTAGTTTTAACAACACTTGACATCTTTAACCTCAATAAAGCAGATAAAGCATAGGGAAAAGGAATATCCACACGATATCAACAAAGTGCCAGTATAGTCCGCTTAGCTCTATTGCAGTACTTTTTTCCCTGAATTTTCCTGCAAACGAAAGAAGCAATAAAATTATCATGAGCACAATGCCGCCTATAACGTGCAGTCCGTGGAAACCTGTAAGAGTAAAATAACAGCCATAGAAAAAGTTTTTCGAGGGATAATCACCATGCGAAAACTTGGCGCTATACTCAAAACCTTTTATCACCAAAAACGTAGCTCCAAGGAGTATGGTAAAGAACAAGAATAATCTCAGACCCTTTGCATTTCCACGCTGAGCGGCGGCTACAGCGAGAGCCATTGTGAGACTGCTCAAGATGAGGACACCTGTGTTTATTGCGCCCAAGATCTTGTCCAGATGCTCCTGAGATTTGAGAGCGATCATCAGGTTTTCCGGTCTGTTTCTAAGAACTATATATGCACAAATAAAACCAGAAAAGAACATTATCTCTGAGGCAAGAAAAAGCCACATGCCAAACTTGGCCCTGTAGTATGCCTCCTGCTTTTCTGAAACTGCTGTTGCTGTTGTTTCTGACATTAGTGTTTCCCGTGGCCTCCTTTAGTTTCCCCCTGACCATGTCCATTGGGGGGTTCATTCTGAGGCAACCAATCGCCGCGACCATTTGCCGCAGATGTGTTGTACTCATAAGGTCCATTGTATACCTTTGGTATCCTTTCATAGTTGTAATACGGAACTGGCGAGGCAGTTGTCCACTCGAGTGTATTCGACTGCCAAGGATTTATCTCAGACTTTTTACCAAATTTCATGCTGAGGAAAAAATTCAACAGGAAAATAAGCTGTGATGCACCGAGAAGCCACGCAGAATGACTGATAAAAACATTCCACGACAGATATGGCTGCAAAAACGGATACTCTGAAGGATCTGCTATTCGCCTCATGTGCCCCGCTTCACCGAGTATATGCATGGGAAAAAAAGTGAGATTAAACGCTACAAACGTCAAGAACCAATGCACCTTGCCCCAAAATTCACTCATCATGCGTCCAAACATCTTGGGGAACCAGAAATAGATAGCGCCAAATACTGCCATCAAAGTACCACCGAACACAACATAATGAAAGTGTGCAACAATGTAGTAGGTATCATGTATGAAAATATCCACAGGAGTTGCCGCCATGAATAGTCCGCTTAGTCCGCCAATTATGAACATCGCTACAAAACTTACAGCAAAGAGCATAGAGGCTGTGAATCGAATAGACCCTCCCCAAATTGTCGCAAGCCAGTTGAAGACCTTGACTCCTGATGGAAGCGCAATCATCATGGTTGAGATCATAAATGCCATTCCAACATAAGGATTCATGCCGCTTAAAAACATATGATGGCCCCACACCATGAATCCAAGGCCCATTATCGTGCACAGCGAGGCAACCATCATGGTGTAGCCGAATATAGGTTTTCTGGCAAATGTAGCCATTAAATCGGACGCCATACCCATCGCAGGCAAAACAAGGATGTAGACTGCAGGATGAGAATAGAACCAGAATATATGCTGCCAGAGAAGCGGATGACCGCCTCCGATCTCTCTGATATTTTCGTTTCCAAACTGAATACCTGCCGGACGGAAAAAGTTTGTGCCAAGTGTCATATCAAGAAGCTGCATAATAAGCGCTGCGGCAAGAACCGGAGTTGCTAGGAGCTGGAACACCGAGGTTATAAACTGTGCCCATGTGGTAAGAGGCAGCTTGCTCCAGCCTAGTCCCGGCGCCCTCATCTTGACAATTGTTACCATAAAGTTGAACCCGCCGAGTATCGAAGATGTCCCCAAGAATATCAGAGATAATAACCAAAATATTTGTCCCCAATATGTTCCTGCACCAGCTATTCCGCTTGTACTAAGAGGTGGATACCCTGTCCATCCCGCCGCTGCTACCGCCTTGTCCACGAAGAAAGAGCAAATAATAGTAACAGAGGCAAGAAAAAAGAATTGATATGAGAGCATATTTATAAAAGGAAAGGCGACATCCCGGGCACCGACATGCAACGGAATCAGGAAATTCCCAAAGGCGCCGACAAGTATTGGGATGATAACGAAGAAGATCATCAAGGTGCCGTGCATTGTTACAAGACCTGCATATTCCTGTCCGCCTACTTTTCCCTGACTGTCCACAAGAAACGTTGCTTTTGCAATGGAGCTTATTACCGGGACCTCCTGCTTCGGATATGCAAGCTGCCATCTTATAATCATCGCAAAGAGTCCACCGACAACCAGAAAGAACAATGCAGTGAAGAGATATTGCTTGCCAATGACCTTATGGTCCATTGAGAAGATATACTTCTTTAGGAATCCTTTTGGTTCAGGGTGTATGTGTTCTTGTCCAGCTTCGTGTGTCATTCTTTTCTATTATA
>SBBU01000379.1 GCA_005239585.1 Planctomycetaceae bacterium | reverse complement strand
TCCTTGGATGGAGACCAAAGTACGATATAAAGGAAGGTTTGGAAAAAACCATTGCATGGTTTGCGGCGCGTCACACCAACGATGTTTAAAATCCCTTCGTGTGAACTCTTTTTTTTATGAAGGTTCTTGTTACAGGAGCTTGCGGATTCATAGGCTCCCACCTTTGTGGGCACCTTCTTGAACATGGTCATGATGTAATAGGCATTGACAATCTATCCGGCAAATACGAAAAGAGAGCTTACACTGAGAATATCTCGATAATCAAAAAATATCCGCGTGGCGTGTTTGCAAAGGCGGATGTTCTAGACAGGAAGAAAATACTTGCCCTTTCAGGAAAGGGTATCACGCACATAGTGCATCTCGCGGCAAAAACTGGGATTAGGGACTCGATTACAGACCCAGAGGCCTACTTCTCGGTGAATGTTCTTGGCACTAAAAACGTGCTCGACCTAGCAGTGAAGGACGGAATAATTAATGTTGTGCTTGCCTCGACATCAAGTGTTTATGGAAAAAACCCGTTGCCTTTCCGTGAAGATATGCCAACAAATACACCCCTCAGCCCTTACGCCGCTTCCAAAATAAGTATGGAGGCATTGGCTCATTCGTACCACAACATTCACAATTTGCCGATTATAATCCTAAGATTTTTTACTGTATATGGCCCGCGTGGAAGGCGTGATATGGCGATTTACAGGTTCACAGAACAGATTAGTAAAGGTAAACCCGTACACGTTTTTGGAGATGGCTCGACAAAGAGGGATTTCACTTATGTTGATGACATAATTTTTGGGGTTACGGCGGCGATGAACAGTGGGCCGGGCTTCAACATTTACAACCTTGGCTGTTCAAGGCCAATTGCGCTCAATAATATAATCTCTTTGATAGAAAAAAATCTTGGCAAGAAAGCAGAGCTTATTTTGGAGCCAGCCAGACCGGAGGACGTTAACGCTACCTTAGCCGACATCATAAAAGCTAATAAAGGGCTTAGATATTACCCTAAAATACAAATAGAAGAAGGGCTCAAAAGGTTTGTGGAATGGTTCAGAAAGCATGCAACCCGATGATAATGCTATTATGCACGATTAACGCTTGGCCTGGGGAAGAATGTTTCATGTAAATTCAGCCACAATCATCCATACATACAAACGGGTAAGGCCAGTTTTAAGATCAATTAGCGGTCTGTAATTTAATTCATTTTTGATTTTTGTCAGGTCCGGGCACCTGCGCCGAGGCTCGTCCTGTGGGTAGGTGTTAGGATAATCCACCAAGTTTACTTTTGCCTGGTTGTCAAAAATGCTTTCATTGATCAAATGTGCAAGCCCAAGCATGTTTATTTCGTTTGCGTCATTTCCGATATTGTAAGCCTCACCGTTTTTTCCCTCAAGCAAGACCCTGAAAAATCCGTTCACCGCATCTGTCACATAACAAAACGTCCTTGTCTGGTTTCCTTTATCGTGGACAGGCAACGGTTTTCCACTCAGTGCCTCATGTAAAAACCTTGGTATAACCCGATAATCGCTTCCCTTCATGCCAGGGCCAAACACATTGAAGGGCCTCACTATTTTTACTGGGACATTGTACATCTGGCGGTACGCATTTGCCATTGTTTCGGCAATCCTTTTTGATTCGTCGTAGCACGACCGTGGGCCGGTGCAGGACACATTACCCTTATAAGTTTCTGGAGTGGGAATTGCATTTGGGGAAGGGTCCCCGTAAATTTCGCTTGAACTGAAGAATAACATGCTTTTCACATTTTTTTTCCGTGCAAGCTCTAGCGCATTCTTTATTCCAAACACAGTTCCCTCAATTGTTTGAATTGGGTACTGCTTATAGTAGACGGGCGAAGCAACTCCCGCTGCGCTTATGATGTAATCGACAGGTCCGTCGATTTCAAGCGGATTGCATACATTGTGGTTTATGAACCTTATGTGATCGCTGTTTATTTCCTTTAGCAGGTTATTCTTTGTCCCAATCAAATGATTGTCAACTGAAATTACTTTGCAAGGCCGCTTAAAAATATGCCTATTGAGGTAATCTATTGTCGCAACCATATAGCTGCCTAAAAATCCAGACCCGCCTGTTATCAATACAGTTGTGCCTTCTAGGGACATGACATGGCTCTTCAAGTGATCCGCAATCAGAGCGATATCTTCCTCCACTATATTCGTGATAATTGTTGGGCGCGGCGCCGGAAGTATAAACTTTTCAATTGCATTGCATTTTTTCATAATTTGGTTTACAAAATTCCAAGCAAGGATAAGAACATAATCGGGCTTGCTTTTGTTTAGTTCGTCTGCACTTACCACCGGAATGTGCCTTCCCGGCGTGTAAAGCCCCTGTTTCCACGGGCTGTCATCGACAATATAGTCCAAGGTGTCGGGGCCTATTTCAAAATAATTGAGAAGGGTGTTGGCTTTTGCTGCAGCGCCATAACCGCATATACGCTTGTTATCTTTTTTTAGTTTGTTTAGAATGCCAGCCAATATTTTCTTGTTTTTTTCAATTTTCTTGGCAAACTCGATATATGTGCCAAGTTCAAAAACCCCTTGCTTGTGCTCGCTTTCAATTAACCTGTCAACTGAATCATCAGCCATGTGCTTGCCTGCCTCTTTTTGGCAGTAAACCCGGATTGAGCCCCCATGCGTTTCTGTTTTTTTGACAGTAAGCACTTCCATGTCAAGCCTTTTCATGAGGCCGGAAATTGTTTTTACCGTAAAATAAGATAAGTGCTCATGGTAAATAATGTCGAAGAGATTTTTTTTGAGGACTTCCGGCAGATAGTATACTTCGAAAACAAAAATCCCGTCATCTGCAAGTAGTGCCTTTATGCCTCCAACAAAATCGTCCAAATCATCCACATGCGAGAACACGTTCGCTGCGGTTATCAGTTTCGCTTTGCCATACTTTTTGCTTATCGATTTTCCGGTTTCAAGCGAAAAGAACAATGGTAGTGTTTCTACGCCATTTTTGGTAGCCTGCTCAGCGATTTTCTCGGCAGGGTCTATACCTAGGACTTTCATCCCCTTTTTCTGGAAAGGGCGGAGCAGTATCCCGTCATTGCT
Organism: Planctomycetaceae bacterium; assembly: GCA_005239585.1. The sequence goes on along the minus strand of SBBU01000379.1, from coordinate 2,120 downwards.
TCCGATGTCAACTACCAAATCGCCTTTCTGCAGCCTGAGCCGTTCTGACGCCTCTTCTGCAAACTCCTCAAAATGCCTTATGAAAGATGGCGATGTCGAGGAGACATACACATAGTTTTTGTAGAGGAGTTCGGGCGAAACCGATACACCTAGCTGTGTGAAGTTACAGTTATTGCAAAAGTAAAGCTCTAGCGGAAAGGAAGGTTCAGGCTTTGTCATTTCGTCATTTTTGAGGAACGCATTTGCAGGTGGCATTTTACCGAGAGACAGAACCACCTGCAGGTTATTTTTTGTGCACACCCTGCAGCGGATAACCGGTTTTGCTGCATCCATTGCAATCAACAAGCTATTATATTAATTTGATTCTGACTGTATCATTTTCGTATGCATCCTGATGCCTAGACTCTGTTGAGAGAGTTAGGAAAACCGAATCTTCCAAAAACTCCATGGCATGCACTACTTTTGGTGGCGTATAAACAATGTCTCCTGCCTCGACAATTACGGTTTCCATCATGCCGTCCTCTTTGAGTGGTTTTTCAGCATATCTCATCTTACCCGACACCAAATAGCAATAGTGCGAGTCCTGTTTATGGTAATGGTTTGCCCTTACGCTTCCCTTTTTGCTTGTTATCAGCAGAACGCTTTTTATGGCAGTTTTTCCATCATCTAGAAGTTTTGTGATCTCGCCTCTTGTGTCACTGAATTCTGGCTTTATGTTTTTTAAAATTTTGATCATAAGCATCACGGTGTTAAGCGCATGCCCTCTGGCAGCATCTTAAGGGTCGTAGGAGGCGGTAAATTTAAATCACTAACGAGTGACATTAGCCCTTATTGCTATGTCGAGGGGCAATGGGTTAGGTGTATTTCTTGGTCTTGGCTTTCGCCCCATAAAAACCAGGCATTAAATCAATTAGCTAACCAAATTTAATTCTTAATAAAGTGCAAATAATGCTTTAATACGTGATACTCGATGAAAATTGCACTCGTTTGCCCAAGAACACCCAGGGAAAACATTGCCGGAATTGAAAATTATGTCATGAACCTTTCACGGCGCCTGAGAGGCTATGGCTATAATGTCGAAATCGTTGCTACTGCAAGAAACCCGCGGCCAAACGTCAAAATTAATGGTGTCCCAGTATTAGAGTTCCCTTGTTGGTCACACGGTGACGCATATTTCTTTTCCATGGAATTGTACAGATATATGGCACAAAGCAATGCTGACATTGTCCATGCCTGTGGCTTCAATAATTTGACCACGCTTGCTGCCCTGATTGCAAAGAAAAAAAACCAAAAACTGGTGGTAGCATTGCAAAGTTCCGGTCCGTCCTCTTTGTTTAGAAAGATTTTATGGGCACCGTACACCTTCGTGTTCAACTTGTTTTCCAACAAAATAGACCATGTGATTTGTGCATCGCATTTCGAGAAAAAACTATTTGCCAGGAAATTAAAGGTGCCGGAGAATAGCTTTACCGTAATACCTAACGGCGTTGACAAGGATGTAATTCAGGGAGTAAGCGCAAGAAAAAAGCTCGGCCGAATAATATCGATTGGCAGGATGGTAAAAAACAAGGGTTTCCACCACCTTATCAGGGCGTTCAGGCTTGTCCTTGAACAAAAGCCGATTTCGCGCCTGCTGCTTGTCAGCTCCGGTCCGTACGAAAAGGAGCTAAAAAAACTGGCAAAGCAGCTCGACTTGGAGAATGCCGTGGAGTTTGTTCCAACTGTGCCCTTAGATAAGCGGAGAACCCTCATCAAATTGTTAAAATCCTCGGCACTTTTTGTCCTGCTTAGCAAATACGAAGGGCAAGGCATTGTTGTGAGCGAGGCAATTGCCGCAGGCGTCCCAACACTTGTCCATTACAGTTCAGGGCTTGCGGAATTTGTTGACAATAATAATGCTGTTGGCGTGGATAACCCCGGTTCAGAGAAGGAAGTTGCACAGAAAATATTGGGCATGCTTGACAAGCCGAAAAAATTCAAACCCATTCGAACAAGCATCCTCTCATGGGGCGATGTCGCGAAAAAGACCCGACAAGTTTATCGCTCGATAAGTTATAGCGAATTGCTTTAATTTTTGAACATTTTTGTAGCAATTCGCTATTATGCAGAGGTGAATAATT
>SBBU01000302.1 GCA_005239585.1 Planctomycetaceae bacterium | reverse complement strand
TGTCGAGGAAAGCTTGAATCTTTTTTTTATCGCCTCGTGAACCATATGTTTTTGGTAAATTCCACTTGTCAGTATCGTTGGGATCACGTTCAATTATCATTGAATCAGCTGTTTTATTTCCAGTGTAGATCTCGATTTTTTCAACAGAGTGAGTATTCCAGCCGCTACCAATTAGTTGCTCATCAGGGGCTCCTACGGTTCTTTTGCCGGCAGTTTTTTGCACTAGATAAAGACCTACCAATATTGAAAGCAAAATCGTCATGACTAGTATTGATTTGTTTGTCATCAAGACCTTGAAAATTCTTTTTGATATGACTGACGGCCTGTGCGCCGGATTATGAGCTTTATGATCCCTGCAATAATAATAAGAAGGGGCATCATGGCGATCATAACCAGACGGTACAGGAGCCCATCTTTTGGGGAGACAGACCCCAAAAGTTTTGCGCCTGCTTGTTTTGTCCTGATATTTGCCACATCCTCAGCATGTGTCAAGAGATCAAGTGAGTTGAGTATGAATGATCCATTAGCCTTGTCGCTTGGGCCTAACCATCCATTGGTAAACATCTGACTGCATCCAGTTATGATTACTCTTGTTGGCTCAGCCTTGTTCAAAGGTTTCAAGTCAGGTGGTCCCGCTTGAGGCCAAGGTGGGACTGGTTTTCCCGCAAATGCATCTGGAAAGGTTCCTTCCATCAAAATTACAAGCGGCTGATTTCCCATAGGTTTTGCCAAATCTGCCGTCATATCTTTAATAGCAATTCTCCCATAGGTCATTGGCACAGACCACGACGAGTCGCCTGAAGTTACCATAATTTTATGTTTCAGACTGTTAATTTTTAGTTTTTCTTGATCAAGCTTCAGATGTGATCCCCAAGTGTAAATGAGTCCTCTGAGACCGTTCATAATAGCAGTGTCAGTATTAATGTTCTTTCCCCCTATAATTGTGTCCATAGGTAATCTTTCTTGTATGAATTCGGCATCCATGAGGACACTCTTTTCTGCATTTACACCCCACGTATTTAAAAGAATATCTAGCTGGTGCTCAGCTTTTATGATTGGAACTGTCTGGGTTGTTCGAAAACTACCATAATCTAAAGAATAGTTTTGAACTGCTATAAAGGCGGGCCTGCCTGAGCGAATGAATTTATTTATTTCATATAGTTGTCGATCGTTTATTTTGTCTGGCCCCAGAACTACAAGTGCATCAGCATCTGAGGGAATATTCTCTGCAGCCGTAATTTTTGTTCGAACTATATCATAACCCTGCTGTGTGAAGATGCTGGTAACGTCGCGGTATTCATCCTTTGGTCCGCGCCCCATCTGCATCATGAACGGATTTACATCTTCAATTTTAGAAAACAGGGCAATCTTTGGTTTACGCTCTATGGTCAGGCGGTGGATCCTTGAAAGCACCTCATATTCTAGACTAGGTAGCTCTGCGGGACTTATCCAATGTATTACCTCCTCAGGTTTGTTGTGGTAATTGATTTCTATAGCGCTCGTAACAAGATTTAGGTGGGCTTCTTCTCTGTTACCTGAACCGACGGGTTGTGCTTCTATTCCTTTTTCTCTCAACTTTGATTGTGATTCTGCGGCATCTTCGATTTTGTAATGAAAATTTGGCGAAGCGACTGATAGCTCGCGAAGGAGATCGGTAACATCGCGTTCAAGTTGCTTCCACTCGCGAGGAATTTTTTCGGCATTCGTCACGTAGTAAGTTACATAGACTGGGCCGGCAAGTCGCGAGAGGATTCGTTTACTCGAATCGCTTACTGTATGTACCTTTCCTTCGGTAAGATCTATTCGGCCGATTCTTGACTCATTGGCGTTAAGTGCCGTGAATACACATATTAGTATAATCAGCATTCCAGCGAGTGAATAGCGTTCCTGATCTTTTACATTAACGTAAGAAGCAAGTGCAAACATGTTTATACATATAAACAACCCAGATATCGCTGCAAAATAGATCATATCTGAAAGACTCAGGATGCCTTTCTCGAATGGCTCTAGATGTTCCTGAACCGCAACCTGTGTCCGTAGAAAGTTCCCAGTGCCTTTAATCCATGAGCTGAAACCTTCAGTAAAGAAGGAGAGTCCCATAAAGCCGAGTACCGCGCAGCCGAGTAGCAGCTGTATAACTCCACCGATTGTATCCCTTCCGATTACAAGCGCATATAGTCCCATCGCTATGAACAATGCGCATAAGACACCCCCGCCAATTAAGCCGCAGAGCCATTCGTTAATGAATGGAAGTCCTATGAGAACGAAAAGGAAGCAGGCAACAAGTGAAAGTATAAAAGCAACTATCTGATCGCGTGTGTGGGCAGAGATGTACATTCCCATGGCAATGAAGAAAGCTCCCATGGCAGCAACGCCGATGTAGCCGGTGAATACTGGTCCCGGATCAGCTTTCCAGACCAAAAGCAGCATAGTTGGAATTCCGACCGAGGCTATTAGCGCTACAAGGAAAAATGTAAGACATGCCAAATATTTGCTGAAGACCAATGACCAGAGACTTACAGGCAGTGTCATGAGAAGCTCAATAGTCCCCTGTCTTTTTTCTTCTGCCCATGTACGCATGGTCACAGCCGATATAAATATTGGCAGGATAATTGGCATAAGCCAAAAATAGTAGCGCATCTCCGCACGCATGCTCTCGAAGATAAACTGAGTGGCGAGTAGAGATGATATCAGGAGAAAAACAATTATGAATACATAGGCAATGGCAGAGTTAAACATGGTTCCAAGTTCTTTGCGGTAGAGTGCCCAGAAAGACTTGGCATTCGTGCGTGGTTTGGCGGAAGATATCTGTTCAGGTTTCGGATCGCCAAGCTTCGAATCTTCAGGGTTCATTTCTTGCCTTCCCTTATAAGCTGTATAAAGGCATCTTCAAATGTAGGCCGCTCCTCACGAATTTCACTGACAGGCCAGTCACGTTCCTTGAGTTCTTCAAAAATTTCCAAGCCGGTGCGACCCGCAAACTCTGCCTTTAATGAACCATTTTCACTGCTTACAGTGGCACCAATGTCAGAGAGTTCTTTTTGAATATCAGGTGAGGCTGATGCTATGATAACGACAACTTTTTTTCCTTTCTCTGCTTTTAGACTGATCTCATCTATAGTGCCATCTGCTACTATCTTTCCTTCATTTATTATTATCACCCTGGCGGTTACAGCAACAACCTCTTGCAAGATATGGGTGCTGAAAATGATGGTCTTTCCATTTGTAACTAGATCATTCAAAAGCTTTCTGATCCCAAGTATCTGTATTGGATCAAGGCCGGAGGTTGGTTCATCAAGGATAAGGATTTCCGGGTCGTGTATTAGTGCCTGAGCAAGGCCAACTCTCTGTCGATAACCCTTTGAAAGTTCAATAATAGGCCTTCTGAATACAGATTTTAGCTCGCAAGCCTGGAGAATAAAATCGATCTGACTCTTTAGCTTTGTACTATCCAGCGAGCGTCCTTTCCCAACAAATCTCAAATACTCACGCACTTCCATGTCAAGATAGAGAGGGGAAGTCTCGGGAAGATAACCGACTCTACGACGTACTTCTATAGGTTGTTTCTGTATATCAAAACCAGCAATGTTAGCCGTACCGCTTGTCGGAACAAGATAGGTGGTTAGGATTCTCATAGCTGTAGTCTTGCCTGCGCCGTTTGGGCCGAGGAGACCTACCACTTCTCCCTTTTGTATCTGGAAACTGACATCTTTCAATGCCTTTAGCGAGCCAAATTGCATTGAAAGGTGCTGGGCTTCTATAACTGTCATAGCTGTTTTAAAAGTTATATCGAGATTGCTCTGTTTCTTCAAGCCTTGGCTGTTCCATAATGTTATGACGCACAAATGGCATCAAAAGTTCCCAAGTCACCTTGAATGGGGTATTTCCTTTTGATATAAATGGCGGCATGCTGAAATTAGAGGAGCGGAAACCTTCATGGCTTAAAGTAAAGTTGCCAAACACGCCCGGATATTTCGAGACCAAACAAACAGTCGATAGGTTAAAGTTGAATACTGTCTGCGAAGATTCGATATGTCCTAACATAGCGGAGTGCTGGGGGAGAAAGACTTGTACAATCATGATTCTTGGTGATGTTTGTACCAGAAGCTGTGGATTCTGCGCTGTAAAAAGCGGAAGGCCATTAGAGTTTGATCCTGATGAGCCAAGGCGTGTGGCAGAGGCGATTCAAAGGCTTGGAATTAGATATGCAGTAATCACCTCTGTTGCACGAGATGACCTTGAAGATGACGGGAGTCATATCTTTGCTGAAACAGTAAGACAAGTAAGGGAACTTAGCCCAGAAACCAAGATAGAGACCTTGATCCCTGATTTTAGAGCAAAGGTCTGGGCCCTTCAAAAGGTTTGGGATTCGCGACCAGATGTCTTGAGTCATAATGTTGAGAGTGTACCGCGGCTTGATAAGGTAGTTCGAGGTAACGCCTTTTATGAGCGTTCAAGATTTGTATTAAGTGAGTCAAAGCTAAGGTGCCCCGGTATGAAGGTAAAGACTGGTATACAGGTAGGGCATGGTGAGAATTGGGATGAACTCCTTGATGTTATGGATGATCTGGCAAGGATTGGTGTAGATGTCCTAACTTTGGGTCAATATCTAAGACCAACTAAAATTCACAGGCCTGTTCACAGATATTATACCCCTGAGGAATTTGATGGGCTTAGAAAAGAGGCGAAGAAAAGGGGAATACCGTATGTCTTTTCCGGTCCGCTGGTAAGAAGTTCGTACAGGGCAGAAGAAGTTTTTCTCAAGGGAGATCATTGAAAAGAATAGTTGCTGGAAACTGGAAGATGAATCTCAGCAAGGATGCAGCTTGCGCCTTGGCCAAAGAGGTTTTAAAAAACAGCCCCGCTTTTGCTGACAGTATTGACATTGTTATATGCCCTCCATTTGTCTATTTAGAACCTGTCCATTCTTTGTTAGATGGTAACAAGGTTTTTCTTGGGGCGCAGGATTTATTCCATGAGAAAAATGGTGCATTTACAGGAGAAATCTCCGCATCGCAGCTGCTTGATGTAGGGTGCAAGTTTGTGATAATAGGTCATTCAGAAAGGCGCCATGTGATAGGCGAAACAGACAGGATGATTAACAAAAAATTACGATACTCGATAGAGAATGGCTTGGAACCGATCTTTTGCATTGGTGAAAAACTAGAGGAGAGACTTGCAACTAAAACCTTTGATGTAATTTCAAGACAGCTTGATGAAGGGTTTGAAGGTTTACCTAAAGAAAGAATAGAAGATATGGTGATTGCATATGAGCCAGTTTGGGCCATTGGAACCGGCCACAATGCAACGCCTGAACAGGCTCAGGAAGTTCATGCGTTCGTGAGAAAAAAGACAGGGGCGAAAAGAATACTCTATGGAGGTAGTGTCAACACTTCCAATAGTCGAGTTCTTATCCAAAAAGAGGATATCAACGGTTTTCTTGTAGGTGGAGCAAGCCTAAAGGCTGATTCATTCCTAGATATTGTAAGGAGTTGTCTATGACATTTCTTCTGGTTCTTCTTAAGATAATTTTTGTGATACTCAGCATATTTCTCGTATTTATAATCATCATACAGCC
>SBBU01000212.1 GCA_005239585.1 Planctomycetaceae bacterium | reverse complement strand
GAGCAAGCGACAAGAAAGTTTACAAGTTTAACTAAAATCATGACACTTGCCGAGAGCCTTGGCTCTGTCAAGTCGCTCTTGTGTCATCCTGCCTCGATGACTCATGCCTCTGTCGAGCCTGAGGTGAGGAGACGAAACGGGATTTCCGATAGCTTAGTTAGGATGTCTGTGGGTATTGAGGACGTAGAAGACCTAATCGAAGACCTCAACCAGGCCCTTGACTCCATTTAACCTCAGGATAAGAGTATGCGTCAAATGAATCTTGGCATAATGGGATTAGGTACTGTGGGGCAGGGCTTGGTGGAGCTCGTCCGCAGGAATTCATCACTGATTGAGCAGAAATCAGCGGTTAAGATCAATATCAAAAAAGTCCTTGTCAATGATCGGACCAAAGAGAGGTCTGTAGGTCGTGATCTTATAACTTTTGAACCTGATGAAGTGCTTGATGACAAGGGAATTGATTGTGTTGTCGAGCTAATTGGAGGCATTGATCCTGCTTTCGACTTTGTTTCGCGTGCAATAGAAAATAACAAGCATGTTGTGACTGCAAACAAGGCGCTTCTTGCGGCACATGGGAGAGATATCTTTGAAGCGGCGTCAGATAAGGGTGTTCATGTAGGATTTGAAGCAAGCGTATGCGGAGGAATACCCATTATTCGGGCGCTGACAAGCGGGCTTATTGCAAACAGAATCGAATTCCTGTGTGGTATCGTTAACAGCACTACTAATTTTATACTGACAAAAATGGCTGACGAGGCAATTTCATTTCAGGATGCACTAAAGCAGGCACAGCAGGCAGGCTTTGCAGAGGCAGACCCTTCACTCGATGTGAAGGGTTATGATGCCGCGCAAAAACTTTTGATACTTTCTACGATAGCATTTGGAATTACGATAGATCCCGAGCGTGTAGGAGTGGAAGGGATAGAATCTGTAGATATAGAAGATATCAGGACAGCGAGAGAGCTTGGTTTCGAAGTCAAACTGGTTGCGGTTTCAAGGAGCTCTGGCGGCCAGACGGATCTAAGGGTAGAGCCGTCATTTTTGCCAAAGACGCATCCGCTCGCAAATGTGAGGAATGAATACAATGGTGTGCTTGTCAAAGGCGACGCGATTGGTGAGATGATCTTCTATGGCAAAGGAGCAGGTTCACTTCCTACAGCATCGGCAGTCATGTCTGATATTATAGAAATTGCACGCAATCCCAAGTCTGAATCTGTTCGTGTGACGAGACAGCAATATGTGCCGAGCGATGTTGAGGCTCGGTGTTATTTAAGATTTCCTATTTTGGATGTCCCCGGTGTTATAGGACTTATCGCTACCGCTTTGGGGAACCATTCAATCAGCATTTCTCATGCAGTGGCCACACTTGAAAAGGATAAGAGAGGTCACGGCCATGTGAAGATAGTTACGCACAAGGCTAGGAACTCTATGATTCAGCGGGCAATAGGAGAGATATCAAGACTTCCAGTTCTTACAGGCAAACCGGTGCTCTTTCGAATTCTTGATGAAATATAGACTAGACTGTCACCTGTGTTAAAACATGACACAGGTATGATTGTTAGAACTTGCACACTCGGTCGTAACAAAACCGTAACTGTAAGACAATTACTTGACAGGCTATTTCAAGAGCACTATATTTACTGACGCTTCAATTACTTATTTCGGTGGGCCCTTAGCTCAATGGCAGAGCAGCGGACTCATAATCCGCTGGTTACAGGTTCGAATCCTGTAGGGCCCAATTAACTTCTTGATTGACAATATTTTACCAGCGATTTTGGGGCTTGTCCTTTTTAGTTCCTGATTTTTGCCAATTTGTGTAGTCCCGTGTGTAGTGATTCTATCAGGAACTCTAGCTTGCTTATCTAACTTCTTTACGGCGCTAGATAAGTTTGATTGCGCAAGGTGGGCATATCTAATTGTTGTCTGAATGCTTTCGTGTCCCATCAATTCTTTAATTGCAACAAGTGGTACGCCTGCTTGTGCAAGTCTTGAGCCATACGTATGACGAAGGTCGTGAAACCTAAGGTTTTTGATATGTGCTCTCTTTAAAAGGTCCTGCCACCCTGAATTGTTAAAGCCAGTTGTATACTTTGTCATGGTTTTAGGATTAGTAAACACGTAAGGGCTTTTTTCATATCGAGGTATCGATCTTAGTGTTTCACGTAGAGTTTCATTCATCCAAACTATTCTATCTTCGTTACTCTTGGTATCTCTTACTATGATGTATCCGTCTGCGTCTGCTTCAGGAAACTTTACGTCATTCCACTGAAGGCCCCGCAGCTCTTCATCACGTAATCCGGAGTGAATGGCAACCTTAATCACTGGCTTTAGATGCCCTGGGGCTAAACTCAAGAGCCGAAATTCTTCGTTATCGTCAAGAAATCTTACAATCTGGTTTTTTACGGTCGGCTTTTTGACAAGTTTGACCGGGTTTCTATCGACAAGCTCATTCTTCTGTGCCTCCCTGAACAATCCTGAAAGGACATATAGTTCCTGTCGCACCGTTGATGGCTTTGCATTCTCATTTAAGCGATCTATCGAATAGCTTTGGACCAAGCCAGCATTGATTTCCTGCAAAGGGAGTTTTCCAAAGACTGATAAAAGATGGTTTTTCAAAATGCCGCGAAACCTTACTGCAGTTCTAGGGGCAAGATGCGAAT
>SBBU01000324.1 GCA_005239585.1 Planctomycetaceae bacterium | reverse complement strand
GTTGATTTTTCTCGCCATATGTTACTTTTTTGCTCATTTGTTGAGACATCAAAGGGATCTACTGAGCCTGACATTCGTATTAAAAGTGTAGACAAGCAAAAAGATACCCTAATAGTTGACGTCAACGTTACTATGCCTGAGGGTGATTTAGTAGTGCTGGTCATGGGTAATATGATCTATGATATTGTAGAGGTCCCAATACATGAGGGACCTGTACGTTTTGAAGGGCTTGCCAGCCAGTGTGCTGGTAAACTTTCTCCAATTCAGATATCCGCAATGACAGCAAAGCAAGAAAAGAAAGAATGGGATCAAAAGATACTTTCCTTACGTGAAAAATTGCAATCATTGGAGAATGAAGACCTTACTAAGCTTGGATACATAGGTGAAGATATCTATGCTTTTGGGCGTTTTCGTTTGCAAGAATCCGTTAATTTTCTGTCAAAGGTGCTGTTGTCCGAATGTGGCCACTCTCAAAACAAAGTAGCAGCTGCTAGTTCTGTATACCAAATTGGAAATCCTGATGCAGCAAAGGCGCTTCGCCAAGCATTATGTAACTGGCAAGCCTTTCCTGTCCCTAATTATCTTATTCAGTATGTGGGAAAACTAGAAGGTGTCGATTCTATACCAATGATAATTATAATCATGAAGGGAGCAATGATAAAAGATGCTTACACTAGGGCTAATATACTCGGGACATCCTATACCGTACTGAAAGAGATTACTGGCAAGGACTATGGTGAAGATTGGCAAAAATGGTACGAGTGGTGGAAATCTCAAAGTAAGAATGATAATTCCCAGAAAAAATAAGAATCTGATTGTATGTAACGGGCTGCACCTGAGTATAATTGTGAAAAATTTTTAGAGGCGTAACTCGATACATATAATCAGAGTTAAAACCAACCAAATCGATCAGGTTATGAGAATTCTTCGCCAATGCTATTTTGGCAGGCTTTGTTTCTTCAATAGTATCGCATCGATTCCTAAATTAGATCCATCAGATGGGGCCCTTTTGCCCTTGAGCACGAAACGGACTTGATGCTTACCGGCATCGAAATCCTTTATACCCAGCCCAAATATAGGATAACTTGGCTCTGCATCATAAAGATCAAGCAATCGTCCAAAATTTTCACCATTAATCTGCACCTGATACTTGCCAGAATCAAACGAACGAGTTGCCAAAATTCCAATGTGATAGCTTCCTTTTTCTTTTATTGTGATCTCAAGGGTAATCGAGGCATTTTGACCAGTTGGTTTAAAAAACATCTGCTTCCAGCCAGACAATGACGGTTTATCTTGAATTTGAATATCTCCCTCTTTCTTTTCTGATGGCGGATTTTGACTCTCAGCCTCGTGTGTAAGGTCTGGATCAAATAAGAGTCTATCCTTAGCTGGCGGCAATGGGTCAAGAGCAGGATGCGGTTCTAACTGATACCAATATGCGACACTGGCATAGTCGTCAAGTCTTTCAACAAACCACTTGTCTTTTTCGCTTTGGCGATGTACTGAGCCCTTGTGCTCAAATGTAACCTTTAGCGACTTTCTGAACGAAACAGGATCTTTCACATGCCAACGATAAGTACTGCAGAGGGCCCCTGCATCAAATCCATCCCATATGGTCACCCCATAATACGGATAATTGAATTTTCTGTACCCCCATGCGTCACAAAAATAATCCTCGGTCCCGGTTCCTTTGAGTGACGGCGCTTTTTCGCCATCGATAAAAAAACGATCATCACCCTCGCCGAACCAGCCCCGTTCATGTAAACGAGTACTTTCCACTGTCCCAACGTAGTGTCCGCATCCAGTGATATCAGCGACTACATAATCTTTGCCCTTCTCACAAGGAAACGACTGTCTATAATGCGCATGAAAATAGGCCATATCATCTGTAAAACTATCTAACTTTTGCCAGTCGATGTACCAATAAAGGGCCTGTACATTTTTACTGCTTTCATTAGTCACTGTGACACGTGCCGACTTTTTAAACGGCATTGGCCAATAACAATTACGGGCTCTTCCTTCGCTTGAGACCTGAAACATTGCCGAACTGTATGAAACATCTACACCGTGACCCACTCCAAAGAAATCACCTACCGGGCATTCGACACAAGGATTTATGTTATCGTCCCAGTAGATTCGCAGAACTAACGTTCTTGGATAAAAGCGATCGAGAGCCTTGATAGTAAACCAGATATGCGCAATACGCCCCGGACCTTTTATATTACAGAGCTCGAGCGTCTTTCCAGCCTGAATCTGACGCGCATCTCTATTTCCGTCTTCCCATTCTTGATCCGCACTAGACTCCCTCATTGTTTGAAAATTTTTTATCGTCTCCATGTCCTTAAATTGATCCTGTGAACCCTTGGGATTAGGTGGGACAGAACCTGAGCAACCGGGAACTAGGAACAAAATAGAAAGGCTAAGGATTATGCACCTGCTCATATTAACCTCGCAAAAAGTATTTATCCGCAAAGCAGCAAGGTCTTTGCCTCACTTGGCGGATAATTTTTTATTATTTCAACCTGCCTTTTTGTGAATAGTACAGGACTACCGGGGATATAGCAATTTTTCAGAGACTGTTCTTCGAGTATCTTGTACCTCAGTTCGTTTATCCCCTCTCCAGTTAATGCGCTGGTACGAATAAACCCAGAACCAAGTCGAGAATTTCCAAGATCTATTTTATTTAAAACTCTTATTACCTTCCTAGACGAAACTAGCTCCATCAATTTGATCTCTGCTTCCTCAGGCAGTCTCGTAGAATCAAAGACAAATAAAAGAAGGTCAGAGCCTTGAATTTGTTTCATGGTTTTATCGATAGAGAGTTTCTCAAGCACATCATCTGACTCTTGAACTCCTGCAGTATCACACAAGAGAAAGGGGATCCCATCTATGGACAAACAATCTTTTACAGGGTCTCTTGTAGTCCCTTTTTCCGGGAAAACCAGCGCCCTTTCCCTATCCAATAGTTTATTAAAAAGGCTCGACTTGCCAACATTAGGCGCACCTATTATCGAGATCTGAAGCGGAGAAGTAAGTGCCAGACCGAACCTTGCTGACTCGAACAAAAAATCGAATTCACTACTTGACTCTATTGCCTTGGATAACGCCCCATTTATCTGATCATTAAGAACCATTACAGAAAGCCTGGTAAGTGCATTCTGAATAGATAAATAGGCCTCATGTTGTATCTTGTCTATTTTTTTATTTGAGAGCGCCAAATCGAGGTATTCTGTATGTGTGATCTCCCCCAATCCTTTCGATTTAAATAATTCTAATATTTGCCTGGTAATGTGTGGATTTCCATGGCAGGATATTTCGACTGTGGATAGCCCTGTAAACGAGCTATTCTCCGGAATAAATCTTACAAGGACCTCATCAATCCTTGTCCCATTTTTCGTTATATAACCGTGATATGATTTAAATACTTTCTCAATATTACGAAAGTGTGATGAAACTATTGACACCGCCTGATCTCCGAGCACCTCTATTAATGAGATCGCACCAGTACCATGCGGTGTTGTGATGCAAACAAACCCCATCGGTTCTCACCATGAGTTAGATCTCTAACTTCACCAATTGTTCATTTTGCACTAGAGACTCGAAAGTTTCTCGCTTTGTAGTAAGTTTCGCTTCCTTCCAATACACAATTACCTCTGATGGACGTGGATGTGAATTGTAGTTTGAACTCATTGAATACCCGTATGCGCCGGTAGTGAAGACAGCCAAGTATTCCCCACTTTTTACTGATGGCAATGGCCGCTCTCTTGCAAAAAAATCACCCGTCTCGCAAATCGGCCCAACTACATCAGTCAGGACAAGCGCATCCTTCCATTTTTCGTCATCAGGGACTTCACCTTCGTAGCTCCCGGCAGTTTTCGCTGGCCATATCTTGTGATATGCATCATAGAGTGTTGGACGAATAAGATCATTCATACCTGCATCACATATGAGAAATCTTTTGCCGCCAGATTCTTTGGTATAGAGTACACGTGTCAATAGTATTCCTGCATTACCGACTATGAATCTCCCGGGTTCAAGTATAAGTTTGAGACCTGTTTGCAGGACAAACGGCAAGAGGGCATCGGCAATCTCCTTCGCTGTTTTTGCAGTTTTCTCCTTGTACCATATACCGAAACCGCCGCCCAAATCCAGATACTCAAAATTGAAACCAAGCTTGGCGCAACGATTAAGAAATTCAACCAATCTCTTTAGAGTTTGAACGTATGGTTCAACTGTAGTTATTTGACTACCAATGTGTACGTGGAGTCCAATTATCTTTACATTCTTGATTTTTTTCGAGTCCTTTAACATCCTGATAGCAGTCTCAGTATCCACACCAAATTTATTTTCACGTAGTCCGGTAGTTATATGTTTGTGCGTTCGCGGATCAACATCCGGATTCACTCTGACCGCCACTCTGGCAACTGTGCGACTCTGCTTGGCAATGGAGTTAATGGTACATAGTTCCTCTTCTGATTCACAGTTGAGTAAAAGAACACCTGCTTTAAGGGCCTCTTTGATCTCTTGTGGCGACTTGCCGACTCCCGCAAAGACAACCTTCTTTGGATCAGCGCCAATCTTCATTACACGGTATAGTTCGCCACCCGATACAACATCAAAACCCGCACCCTCCTCTTTCATCAAATTCATGATGGAAAGGTTAGAATTTGCCTTGACAGAGTAGCAGATCAACGATGGATGGGTCATATCAGCATGCTGAAACGCCTGTCTTAGTTTTCTGTGATGGTCTAAAATCGTTCTTACAGAATAGACATAAAGGGGTGTTCCAAACCTCTTTGCAAGCTCTGTTGCTTTAATATCCTCGCAGTAGAGTTCACCTTTTCTGTACGTGAAGAAATTCATAGGAATTGAAAATATAACTGTTTACACCCAAGAATCAACCCTTGACGGCTTTATCTCTAAGATATTTTGCATATGCC
>SBBU01000224.1 GCA_005239585.1 Planctomycetaceae bacterium | reverse complement strand
CCTATTAACAGCACGCTTTTTTAGTCTGTTTTCTATTATTTTAAAGTCTGGGATTAGAGGTCTCTTTCCCAGGAAAAAATCATTTACTGCCAGCTGAATATTCTCTTCTTTAGATACCCATATAGAGCAATCTGCACACTCTTGAATATGCCCATATATGGAACTTTCTTTATCCTTTTTGTTGATCTTGTCCTCTCTCCAACGTCTCCTTATTTCTTCACAATTCATGATAATGATTCCTATAGATATATATGTTTAAGAAAGAAGTTCCCCTAGTGGTTGATCGTTATGGGTTTTGCTTAAAAGGCGAATGGAGCCGTTCGCGGAGTTGGTTTAGCGCTTTTTGAACCCTATATTCGACACCTTTTTCGGATATTCCTAGTAAGCTGGCTGCTTCCCTGTAACCTAGTTCGCCTACATAGATTAGGAATAGCGTTTCTCGCAGAGGAGGTTCCAAGGCGTCCATGGCCCGTCTGACTTGCTCTGCCATCTCTTTCTTGGCTGATATTTCTGGCGGTTCCTTGGACGTGCCTTGCTGAGCGGGTTGGAATAGCTTGTCTAGAACCTCCCGTCTCTTCTTTTTACGAAAGGATTCAAAGTAAATGTTGCGGGCAATTGAAAGTATATAAGCTTTTGCGTTCCCCGCCTCTGGTTTGTAGAGATGCCTTTTTTCCCACAATCGAATAAATGTATCTTGAGTGAATTCGTTTGCAATCTCAGGATCTCGTGATAGATCTAGCAGATAAAGATATACATTTGGATAGCACTTGATGTAAAACTGTTCAAACTTTTCCTTTGCCCCTTTTTGATTTGTATAAGGAGCTCTTTCTCTGAATCACGGGTCGGAACTTGATCTTGCATACATCTGTTTGATACGAAAGCTTAGCAAATTTAGGGTAACTTGTTTATACTGGAGTAAATTCGCCGTGTCAATACCATCAAATGATTAGAAATTGAGTTCCAGGCCTATATATAGAATTAATTGTTTTGAATGTGTTATAACACTTGATCTTGCTTCACAGGACAGATTATCTCGTTGGAGTTGAATCCTTTCTGTGCCAAGCCCAAATGGCTGGCTTGTAGATTTATTACTCAAAGAAATGAAACATAAACGTGTCGATGCTGTATGGTGTCATCTTTAGGTCAATGTGTTTCCCTTTTGCATCGATTGGAGTTGGATCTTCCTCTGTAATGCGTGTAAGAAAGGCCTTCTTTACCTCTTCTGAAAACTGAATAGAAACTTTCCTATGCTGGCCTTCAGTATCAAACAGGCGAAAAATTAAGCCCTTGCCATCATCGGAGAGCTTTATTGCGGAGAGTCTGATCTCTTCTGAGATCTTAAAAAAGGAATCCGATGCGCTTGACGGTTTTTGAACAGCCGGAACTACCGCTCCCCAGAGGGGTTTTAAAAGTTCTTCTCCGGCTCGGCTGGTGGAATAGCGGTCTTGGCCTGCACGCAGTACAAAGTCAAAGACATGGGTCCCTTTCTGATCGTAGCGGTAATTTTTATCCCCGCAACTTACGAGTGTTGCGAGAAGCACTGCCTCTGCGGTCGGAACTTGCAGTTCTTGTTGCTCCAAGTGGTAGACAGTCGCAGTTGTTCCCAGAGTCCAGCCACGGCCTGCATCTTCCACGTGATAAAAACTTCCAACCTCGCGGAATTCCTTGAATTTGCACTCGAATTCCTTGCCGATTTCAACTACACCAAACGGTACATCGTAATACCGCTTATATGGTTTATCCAATCTTGCAGGAAATGCGGCTCTGAGTTCACGCTGTATCGTACCCCCCCAAACAAGCTCAATACGATAAAACAGATCCTCTGGACGGCTTGAGAGTATACTCAGGGTGCATTTCGCCGTGTACTCTTTTCCTTCAACAGTCCACTGGTAAGAAGCCCGCCCCGGTTTATTTTCCCAGCTCTTATCTTTGATGAGCTGTTTTGAACTGCGCTCCAATAGTTTTCTATTCGCGTCGTGCGGGCGGACATCATCAGCATAATTTTGATAGAGCAACAATTCGCCCCACAGTCGTTCGTTGACGTCGATTAGTTCCTTCTTCAGAAGTTTATCTTCTACTGATAAGAGACCCCCTTGTCCAACTTTAATTTTTAACCGTTCACTTTCGAGGCCTTCCTGATCTGCCTTGGGGGGATTTGAAACTTTATTTGCACTTGCTTCCTTGTTCCACATGTATTCTTTATAACCGAACGCTGGTACGGAAATGACTTGGAACTCGATTTGGTCCTTACTCACGAGAGTTGGGGCAACTTGACCTTCAGAATCTACTATTGCCCCTTTTGCGTCTTTCGCTTCTGGAACGTCGGATTTCGCAATTTTCACAATACCAGATCTAGTCCAAGCAGATGAATTAAAGACGAGAATTCTGTTCGAGGTTTGTTTCCCCAGCATGATGCTCAAATGCAAGGCTGCTTCATTTCTGATTGCTCGGGCTTGGTCTCTTGCCTCTATGAGTCCATCTAGATAAATACGATCGGTCTCTTTCCCTTTGTTACCACCCCAGTTGTGATCGAGTGCAAACACCCTTTGTTCCCAAAGTCTTTCAAGTTCTTTAGCTGGCCAAGGCTTTTTTGTTTTAATGTGTGCGAGCGCCGCATATAACTCGGCCTCGAATAGTGCGATCTCTGCCTCCTTTCCTGCAATCCCGGCCTCTACATGACATGGGGCATGAATGTATGCCCATGGATTTGGGATCTCACCTGTGAGTGTCGGGGTATCCTTTAGGTGCTTCTTGATAGTCTCAAGAAATTCAGGTCCAGTGCCAAATTGGATCTTCGGTGAATTGCCTTTTTGATTCCACTCATTCACCCCTTTAATCACACGTTCATCCGGAGAGAGAAGATCGCCGCCGTCAGAAAATGCAATGTGAGGTGGATTCTTTTCCTTAACAAAGACCTTATGATAGGTCTCAATCCATTTGGGAAGCTTTGCCAACATATCTTTGTAGCCCCCTCTCATTTGCTGCCATCCAAAGTAATCTTCCGGTATTGCATAAGCGAGTACACGCGAGCCGTCTGGTGAGCCATAGTAGAAGAGCACACGAGGCAACTGTTGACCTCCCTCTCTCGGCCTAAAGCCGCTTATGATAATCTGTTCAACACCTGCTTTTTTCATTATTTGCGGGTGCTGAAATGTGTGGCCGGGAGTATCGTTGTTCCAAACTGTAGAGGTATCGAGACAGTAGGTCTGCTTGAGCCATTTGCGCCCTAAATAGTACTCTCGCACAAGTCCTTCTCCCAGAGACAAGCCCTCATATGGCATGTTGTAAGTTGCGCCCCATGCGAATTTTCCCTCTTTCATCCTCGCTAGGAGTTCCTCAATTCGAGCAGGATGACGCCTTGCGAATCCACGCAGAAAGACAAGGCACTCCATGGAGAATCGATATTCAGGATATTTTTTTATCAGGTCTAGGGCTTGAAGTATTATCTTAGACCCAATCTCTTGGCATTTTTCAGGGGTGCTTACCCAGGCCTGGTCGCAGTGGGTCTCTGGGATTACCCATACTGCTCCCTTGTTAAAGATGGGGGCCTCTACCTGTCTGGCTGTTACATAGATCGATTCATCCAAGGAGGACCTCTCTACAATTAAATGGTGAATCCCGCTTTTCAATGTAATATTAGGTTCTTTTTTCCATGATTCAACTCTTTCCTTTGGGACGTCCTCTACATTTGGAGAGTAAAGCCCAAGCTCTCTTATGCACGGAGATCTGTGATAGTACTCATCTATGAATAGATCAAAAACCGTGGCTTGAACTGTTTTGAATTGTGCCTCGAAGAAATTGTTTTTATAGACCATCTCTTTGCAGGCTGTAACCTCGTTCTTCTCATCCGCTACCAGTCGAATCGCCTTGGGGGCAAAGGAGTGATGGCTGTGTCCGACTAGAGTTATTCGGTCTATATCCTGAGGCTTTGGAAATGTCAGGCGAAGCCTGTAGCCTTTTTGATCATCCTCTTCGTCCCAGTATGTGTCGTAATCTCCATCTATAGCGGCCTGGTCTCCTTTAGAGTTGTGGTCATCTGAAAGATTATCAGGACTGGATGCTACCGCCATTATAGCTAGATTCCATCTGACACGTATCTTATCCTGCTTTGTATGGCTGCCATAACACAACAAACTCAAGGCACAGAGAATAAATATGATATTTAGTATCCTGTTCATTGTTTCAATTGGCCTTTTGATAGTCGTACAATATACCGCAACCTGGTATGAACTTCCATAACTTTTCGTGAGCTAATGCAAACTAGAAGGGGTTATTTTCCCTTTAACAGGTTTATAATCTCTCTCATAAATGCAGGGAGATCATCTGGCGTTCGAGATGTGACGAGGTTTCCATCGACAACTACTTCTTTATCTGCATACTTTGCCCCCGCGTTTACACAGTCATCTTTTATTGCAAAGAAGCAAGTTATAGTCTTGCCTCTCAATACATTTGCAGAGCATAGGACCCATGGACCATGGCAAATTGCGGCCACCACCTTGCCGGATTTAAACATGTCAGCCACAAATTTATTGACCTCCGGAAAACGTCTCAGGATATCTGGTGCATATCCACCGGGGACTATGACACAATCGAAATCCTTGGCCAAGACCTCCTTAATATCTGCGTCGGCGGCGATCTCATAACCATGTTTTGATTTGAAGATTTTTTTGCCTGTTCCTACAGCAAGGACCTTTGCGCCTTCCTCGCGCAATCGAAAGAGTGGGTACCATACTTCTTGATCCTGATATAGATCCTCTACGAGGATTGCGCATGTTTTTCCAGTCAGATCGTATGTCATCTCTCTGTCCTAAATCAAAGTTATTCGCCTTCGCCACCTGCTTGCCGAAACAGCAGCGCAGGCAGGGAATGCGACCTTACCTTGCTGAGTGCCGCCTTCTGGGTGAGCTTGTCCTATGGGGCGATGATGAATGGCGAGGCGAACCTGCCGTAGCTCGAAGAGCGAAGGCAGGTTGGCTTCAGCGAATGAAGCATCATCGTGCCCAGGTACGTCACAGCTTTCTGTATGGAGCTTCATTGTGTAATCAAGTCGACACTCCGGATCTCATAGGGTTTCCTTGCGTAAATAACAAACATTTTTTCGGCGGACTTGTCCCGGGTTTTTTCTATGCTAAGCTCTCCTGACACAGAGACTTGACATAGATGATCAACGGTAATTGTGATATCAAAGTCGTGAATTTTATTCACTTGTATTTCGAACTGCTTAGCACCAGAGATTAGTGGCAGCGAAACATATATTTGTTTTACGTCTGACTTGCCAGTGATTCTCAGCTTATAATTACTCGTGGGATATTCTGATGACCACTCGAATCCAATCATTGGATGTAGTACACCTCCAGTAGGAGCGAATTTTCCATCTTTAAAGCCTAGATTTGTGTTACTGATTCCTTTCCAGCCCTTGTCAGATGTCCCGTCAAAAAGGGGGATCCGCTTTTCGCCGCTTTCAGGCATTCTAATCTTTATTTCAGTAAACTCAATTTTACTCGTGGCGGCAATATATAACGACGCACGAGTAGAATGACCTGCAGTAGAACTCGTGTCCTCTTGTCCACCTGTTACTCGAGTTGGTTTGCGATCTTTGATTTTAATGATCATAATGAACTCTTTTCCTTGGTTATCAAGTGTTACAGTAACACTATTATAGTAACTGGTAAAACCTTCGGTCCTATCAAATATCCCTACAGATAACCGTATTGGATTTGATATTCCTCTCAGTATAAGTTCATAACCATCCAGGGGGATCTCTTTAGCGGTATAGAATGCAAAGAATTGGGTTTCGAAACTTTTATCAAAAATTAATTTACCATCCTTCGCCTCGGGTTTTCCATAGGTGACCTTCCATTCAGTTGTATCTTTGCCATTGAAGAGCGAGATGTCTGTGTTAGGCTTTTCAGGTGGTTTGATTTGAATATCGTCGGTCAGTATGAGATCTATTCTTTCAAAGCTGATTTTTTTAGTACCGTGTATAGTGAATCTAAAGATTTTTCCTATTGGTGCCGCCAGTTTTCCCTCTGCCCCTGATTCTATGGATGGTACACCTTTTTCATCTACTTTGATGTGTACATCAAAATCTCCGTCATTGAGCATTATTTGAAGTCTATCTGCAACGGTTTCACCTACTAAAAAGAGTACTATGGGAGATGCGCTAGCGATTCCTTTGATTCGGATCTTGTATCCTTTCTTTGGTATAGAGACAGGTCCAGTATAGATTAAATCCCAGATTTTCTTCTCAGCTGAAGCATTTTCAAGTGACAACCTGCCATTATTTACAGAGAGATCGGTGGATCTAGATTTCCATCCCTCTGTATCCTTGCCATTGAAGAGAGGTGTTGCTTTGGTGTCAAATGTGTTGCATTTCTCTAACCGTTTATCGATAAGTTTCTTGGTCTCCTTGTCTGTTACAAACCTCGTCTGATTCAGGAACTCGTCATCAAGTAGTTCCCGGTAGATTTTTCCTGCATCTTTGTATTTATTTTTATTAAAGCAATTTTCAGCGTCCTTGAATTTAGTGCTTGCAATAATCTCTGAATCTCTCATCTTAGTGCAATAGTCGATCATATTGTTTATGGAATTTTTACATTTTTCGTAGT
>SBBU01000329.1 GCA_005239585.1 Planctomycetaceae bacterium | reverse complement strand
TGAACTCTTGTTGCCTCTGCCCTCTCTTCAAAACAATTCCTTCGATTTTTGGGAGCTATTGCCATCTACACCCCGTAAAAAACTGCTGACACGTGAGGGGATGGGTAGCAAGTAGTCTAGCTAGAAAGATGTAATTGTTAAAAGATCTGTGCTCGAGCTTATAAAATGAAGATTTACGCTCGAGAAATGGATTTTAAAACTTTTCCCACACATTTTTGAACAATTACAGAAAGATCGGTCTCTTGACAAATCCGCCAAAGAGAACCACATCAAGAAAGTCTACCTCGAATGTCTCAATTCTGGTCCCCTCGAAAACTGTTCTGCCATATCCTATTAATCTCTGTCCACTCGATTTTTTTGCCTTTAAAATGCCTCTAAGCTCTTCGACTGTCATAAATTGATCGTTATTAAACTGCTGACCATTCCCCAAGTACATCCGATCGCTTGGACTGGTCTCGCATCCTAATAAAACTAGCACTAAAATAAAGAGGGCGGGTCTCATTACGCTTTCTCCTTTAAAATGCTAGACGAATATAACAAGGGGTTGACACCGATTCAACATGCGCTCTAATAGGCATATATAAATTATACGGATGGCTTTTGTACAGTGTTAGCTGGGTATAAGGGCGGGGGGATAGGTCATGCAGGACCTTATTTTATTCTTATCCGTATCGTAGCAGAACCAAGAATAATTACGTCTTGAAGTTTTTTCTCTCTGATTGTTATATTCCCCAAGAGGGATTGCTCATTAAGAGACGGCACAAGTTGGGCAAGCATACCCAAAGGGATGTTTTCAAGGTGCTTGCCCTTGTACATAAAATTAAATCCCTCTACTGTCGTCTCTACTATAAGCTCCTTATTGTTGTATTCGGTTTGGATTGCGCCAACAAGTCCGTTGAGGTCGCTGTATGGCGGGATCTCTAGACTCATAAATGCTCCCCCGCCAACACGGATTGTAATCTCTTGATTTTTCTTCAGGCCTTTAGGCAGCTGTAGAGTAACTTCCCTTGCCTCATCCGGGGTGTAGCGACGTTTTAGAACTAACTTCATCTTTGCTGCTCCTCCGTCAACTACCTCGTTCTCAACAGGCCATGCCTCTTTAATATACCTCGCCTGAGACTCGTTAATGTACTCACTTGTCATTGATACCGACTCGATATCAACCTTTTCCCAAGGATTATTTAACAACACCGCCAGCCTGTAGTACATATCGTCTTCTGGATAACCAACTAAAGCTCTGCCATATTCATCCTCTGCATAAACATTTTCAAAGTGAAGTTTTTGACCGTTAACCAAGTTAACATCGGCTTTAAACATGATAACTCTATCGCGAAGCCAACTTGGTTCAAATATCATGCTGCTTGTGGCAGCTACTTCATACAACAGGTCTGGGAAAAACATCTTGTGATTCACTATATCGACGCTGATAACCTCATTGATATTGTCCTTTTGATTCTTAATGTTGATCCTGACTGGGACCATCTTAACTTTTTGTTGCCAGTTGGTTCCCACCTTACCCACCACGCACGCGTCTCTATCTTGAATTAATGCACCTAAAAGCTTTCCCCCTGCACCCACTTTATAAGATGATCTTAGGCCTGCGTAAACTGTGTGAACAACCCCGCTGGTCATTGGAACAGTGATTTCACCGGCTCCAAACATGGGATGACCAAATCCAATTACAGTGTCACCCTTCACGTAAGTAACTGTACCGTATCCAACATAGTCCATGTCGCCCCTTACGAATTGGACACCAAGCAGGCTACCCGGTTCAAATTTATCTGGTGACTCGTAAATGCTTAGTTTGGATGATTGCTGGGTCGAAAGTGGGATAATTTCAAATTCTGGGAAGGCCAAGAGGTCTTTCCCTTTTCTATACCACCTTCTGTCCTTGAGACCCTTCACTCGGTGGCCAGAGACGCTTACGGGTATCGAAAGTGGGGTAAACGTAGCGTCACGCGGAATGCCCTGTGCAATCCTTGGAACATCAAGCCCTCTTGCATCATCCAACATAAACTTTATCGGCGTGATCCCGATCAATTGATCTCTCTCTCTCTGCCATGCCCAGCCATAAGCCAATGCTCCCACAAGTTTTCCATTTACATAGATCGGACTGCCGCTCATGCCTGCGCTAACTCCAGACTTTTCTACCACAGGATGAGTGGCCAAAAGGCGGGCAAGATATATCGGTCTTTTTACAAATCCGCCAAAGAGAACCACATCAAGAAAGTCTACCTCGAATGTCTCAATTCTGGTCCCCTCAAAGACTGTTCTGCCATATCCTATTAGATGTTGGCCGTTGCTCCTTTTTTCCTTAAGGATTGTCCGCACTTCCTCAACAGACATAAACTCGTCATTCTTAAACTCTCCATCTGTTGAGATTGGTCCTCGCCCATTGCAGCTGTACTCAAGACACGAAAAGAAGAGCAGCCCAAGAGTGATGGCGGTTCTCATTTTTATCACACCATAAAGTAGCACGTGGCCCGTTCAGAGTCAAGAAGTCTCTTACACCTGCCGATAAGGATAAAGGAGGTTTAGGAGCGAAGTTTAGCTACAGTTTTTTTGGGGGATCTATGAAAAATTTACTTTTTGCATTACCTGCTCTTTTGCTGGGCGCGTGCTCATCAAAAATAATGATGGTAGAGGATCATGATTATATCGTTGATAATCTCCAGTCGGAGATTTCATCCCTGCAGCAGGAGAAAGACAAATTGCAAGAGGCTGCAGATGAGCGAGACAATCTCAAATCCAAATATGACCTCTTAAAGATGGAAGGCGATCATTATCAGGAGCTCGCAGAGGAGATCAAAAAGCTGCTCGAGGAGCTAAAGAATGACAACGTTACTTACTCCTCGAAAGGCGCGTGGGTTTTTCAGTCGGACGTTCTCTTCCAGTCCGGCAGTGCCAATCTTTCGGAAAAAGGCAAGGCAAGCCTGAAGAAATTTTCTGCGGCGTGGAAGAACAAACAGACAAAGTTCAACATTGTTGGTCACACGGACAGCGCACCGATAAAAAAATCCTCTAAACATCTAAAGACAGACACTAACCTTGAGCTTGGAATGCTTCGCGCCCTGAGCGTTATGGAATTTCTGAAGAAGAATGGCATTGCTGAATCAAGGATGTCTGTAAATAGCAAGGGTGCATCTGAACCAATATCAAAAGACATGTCGAAGAATCGGCGCGTAGAGGTTTTTGTTGTAAAATAGCTTTGTTGCAACATCGAGACTGCATCGATAGACTCGATGTGGATGCTCTCGAGGATTCAAAGAGAAGCTCTCTTAAAGATAGCACGATTCTCACTGCTCGACCTGAGAATTGAACCGCCTAGTGACCCAGAGCTGAACACGAGGCGCTCCACTTTTGTATCAATTTACAACAACAAGGATTTGCGTGGATGCATTGGCTGTGTAACTACCGCAAGACCTCTTTGGGAGTCAGTCAAGCTTCTCGCCAAAGAGAGCGCAACAAAAGACCCTCGATTCGAACCGCTTTCACATAACGAGGCTTGGGACGTTACCGTCGAGATCTCCGTTTTGTCGTCCTTTGCCAAGATGAAATCCCCCGATGAGATAATCATAGGTCAAGATGGGCTTTACTTGAGACACCACGACAAGAGTGGTCTTCTTCTACCAAAGGTTGCGGTTGAGCACAGCCTAGATAGATATAGCTTTCTTGAACAGCTTTCTATCAAAGCCAACCTAAAAAAAGATGGTTGGAGGGGCGCAGGCGTATCCACATTTCAAGCAGAGATTTTTTCTATCAAACCACCCAGAAGAGTCCTCTTCGCCTCCATCAGAAATGCCGCTAGAAGCCAAATTGCGGAGGCGCTGGCTTTAAAGCTTGTCCCGCACGTCATCAGACCGTTCTCCGCGGGCTCGGATCCTGCCACAAAAATTTCACCTGTTGCAACCAAGCTGCTCTCCAAGTTGGGCATAAGCCTCGTTAATAAAAGACCACGGGGTTTTCAGGAACTCGGCATGAGTCTATTTGATACTGTTATACTGATTGAGTGCCCGGAAAGTTCTCTTCCTTCCATACAAGGCAAAAGGATCGTATGGAATATTAAAGATTTAGACACCTGTGAGATGGACACGGCGGGGGTCGTTGTTTCTGACATCCAAACACTAGTTTATTCACTATCAAAACAGGTTATATCCGAAATCGTTCGTGCTTAACCCGTGTTCTATATAAAACCAATGTGTGCGTAAGTTATTGCTTACTAACGACTTGTGTTGTTTGTTTTTGTTCTATCCGTTCGATCTTGCTGTTCTATAATCACCAGACGGTGCTTAACACGTTCCACTCACAACACACAGTCTGTTTCACAGCACACACGTTGTTCGACGGCGTTTATTACAATAAGTTAGTTACTGTATGATATAGTATATGAAAGTTATTGTAGGGTACTGTGCCGTCCGTAAGTTGTTTTGTTAAAGTGGGTTGTAGGAGGCACACACGAACAAAAACAGTTTGATGTTTTAGACTTATAAACCATTTAAACACCGTGAGTTATTAACAATTTTGTAAGATACACAGCAGGGCGTTCTAGAGAAAAATTTGATCAGGGGGTTGACAAAATCTGTTTTCTATGGAAAGTCGGGTTGTTAAACCAGGGTTAGGAGTTTGCTTTCAGTTCTTGAATGAGCAGAGAGAGGTCCTTTTTAAGTTTGGTGTTCCTGTAAAGCCTTTCTATTTTTCGTACAGCGTGAATTACGGTCGAGGTGGATCCTAGGTTGAAGTATTGCATTATTTTTCTGACAGGTAGGGTGAACGTCTTGTGAGCAATATATATACAGATGTGTCTTTGGAGTGTACCCTGTCTATTTGTGTTTTTGAGGATCGTCTTACTCTCCATTTTATAGTACTTTGCCACGCACCTTACAATGGTGGAGATGTCCTGAACCGCAACATTTTCGGCATTCTCGAGCATGTCGCTTAGTGCCTCTCTAGCGAGATTAAGGTCTATGGGCCTATTCAGGATGACAGAATAGCCAAACACCTTAATTAGAGCACTCTCCAACAACCTAACATTTGATACGAACCTAGAGGCTAGAAGCTCTATAACATCTTCTGGAAGGGTACGATTGGTAAGTTCAAGTTTTTTCTTAAGAATCGCCATTCTAATCTCATAAGTGGGCGGCTCCGCACGCACCACGAGTCCGGCGTGTAGCCTGCTCTTAAGGGGGTCGCCCATGTCGAACATGTGATCCGGGTGTACATTTGCAGCCAGGACTATTTGCCTGTTGGTTGAGTAGAGGTGATTGAAAAGGTTTAGGAACTCCTCTTGAGTCGATTCTTTGCCCTGAAGCAGCTGAATATCATCCATGATAAAAAAATCTGCCTCACGATACTTCTCCTTAAAGTTTTTCATCTTGTTGGTCTGAATCGAATCTACAAAGTGATTAAGAAAGGCCTCGGTGGTGGTATAAATTACTTTGAGGTATGGATTTTTCTTTGTAACAAAATTATATGTGGCCTGAAGAAGGTGTGTTTTTCCAACGCCTGTTTTTCCATAGAGCAATAGCGGGTTATATTCTTTTCCAGGCATTTGGGCGATTGATCTACAGGCGGCGACCGGGAATTCATTTGCCGGACCGGAGACAAAGGCTTCAAATGTGTATTTTTCCCCGACGACAACTCCTGAAGGAGAGCGTTTTGGCGGCAGAATCGACGGTACCGGAGAACTGGACTCTGTAGGAAGAGATTCATCAACGTAGAACGTGACAGACGGTTCATAACCCAAGATCTTGATTGATGCGCCCTTGATAGGCTCAACCAGCGACCTCTCAAAAAAGTCACGTATGAAATGATTTGGTGCGGGGATCTTGATCGACTGGGCGTCCAGCGTAAAGCTTAACCTCTTGAGATTTTCAATAAGATCCGTGGAGACAACCCCAGCAAGGTTAGCAAGAATTAAGTTCTTTTTCTCAGGATCCACGGGCTATTTCCAGAGGATTTTAATAACTTCGCGAGTAAGTAGCGCAACGGCCAAAAAGGCAATTATCGACACTATGATGATTGAAAGCGAGGCAGTACGGTCATATGACTTGATAGTGGTAACTACCAGATCTTCAGGATCAAGGAGAAAGATAATCGCTGCGCTCCCAATGAGAATCTCATCTTTATCACGTAGCTTGGTAGAGCCTTGGACGGCGACCCCATTAACGCGTGTCATATGAGTTGCGCCAAGGTCCTGTACAAAGTACTCGTTTCCTTTGCGGGAAATCTTTGCGTGCTCTCGACTGGCCTGCGGGTCATCGACACGAAGGTCGCACCGCCTGCTCCTTCCTATCACTACATCTCCTCTTACAATATAATCGATCTTTGTATCAGCAGTTTTATAATAAAGTCGAGCCAATGAAGCAAATTATTCTACTTCTACGCAGGTGGTTGTCAACACTTTCAGAGCTTGTCCAAAAAATCGGAAAGGGGAAACGTAGGCCTAGAGCGACTTTTAATCTGAGAAGGATTTTAAGGTTATGAACGACATAGATGAGCATCATG
>SBBU01000252.1 GCA_005239585.1 Planctomycetaceae bacterium | reverse complement strand
TCGAAAAACGAACAGCAAAAAGTAAAAAGCGAATTTACGGATAAATCTTGTAAAGCATTCTTGGAAATGGGATGCACTGGCGGATGTGCTCGGTCCCTACAATCCATGCTAGAATCCGTTCGACTCCTGCGCCAAAGCCAGCGTGAGGGACAGACCCGAATTTTCGGAGATCAAGATACCACTCGAATGGTTCTACAGGAAGGTTGTGTTCCTTGATTCGCCTTTCAAGCATGTCATAGTCGTGAACCCTCTGACTTCCCCCAATAATTTCTCCATAACCTTCCGGGGCGATTACATCTACACACATGGCATAGGTTGGATCAGTTGGGTCAGGTTGCATGTAAAATGCCTTGACGCTGGCTGGAAATCTGTGGACCATCACCGGCCTGTCATACTTTGATGCAAGCGCCTCCTCCTGCGGCGCGCCGAAATCAGCGCCCCATTCAAAGTCAACACCCAGCTCCTTTACCTGTTTCACTGCGTCGTTGTATGAAATTTTTGGAAATGGTTTCTGAGTTGCCACTAATTTTGAGATATCGCGTTCAAGGACCTTGAGCTCTTCTTTACGCCTTGCCAAGACCTCTTGCACAATGAATACTATAAAGTCTTCGGCCAGTTCCATGAGCCCGTCTAGTTCAAGATAGGCTACTTCCGGCTCAATCATCCAAAACTCGCTTAGATGCTTGCGTGTCTTGGATTTTTCCGCCCTGAATGTTGGTCCAAAGCAATAGACTCGGCCCAGCCCCATCGCTGCTGCCTCTGCGTAGAGCTGACCTGACTGTGTCAGGAATGCCTTGTCACCGAAATAGTCAACTTCGAAGAGAGTGGTTGTCCCCTCACAGGCTGCAGGTGTCAGGATGGGCGAGTCAATGCAGACAAAACCTCGACTGTCGAAGAATCTGCGCATGGCGTGCACCAGCTCAGATCGTACCCTCATCAATGCCACAGTCTTCTTCGATCTCAGCCACAAATGCCGATTTTTCATGAGAAATCCGACATCAGGGACAACATCCTGGATCTGAATCGGATAGTTGGCCCCTGCTGTCTGTACAATCTGGGCATTCGAGATGGATAGTTCTACTCCTCCGGGTGCACGTTGGTCTTCTCTGACTGTGCCAGTTATGATTATAGAAGATTCCTGTGGTACTTTTTCAAGCTGATCAAAGATTTCGGCCTCTAATCCATCTTTGACAGCTACACACTGAAGTATGCCTGTTCCATCCCGGATTAATAAAAAAATAATTTTGCCTTTGGAGCGCTTATTATATACCCACCCCTTAATTTCAACTTGCTGTCCCGCGTGCCCCTTGAGATTTTCAATGTATACATGCATGTCCCCACAAAAATACAAACCATAGGTCAAAAGTTCAACCATTGTCGAGTACTCCGCTTGACTTGGGGTCTGCTTTACTTTAGGATGAATTAGGAATTTTGGGAGTTATATCAATGAAAAAATTATGGTTGTTGCTTTTGGTGTTTGTTGCTTCTTGTACTCAGGCCGAATACAAGCGGGATCAGCAGGTCATAGACGAGGCAATTAAAAAAGTCTTTCCATCTCTAGTCTTCATCAAGCCAATACAAGAGGAATATTCTGAGGGAAAGAAACAGCTTCAGCAGGTCTTTGGAAGCGGGTTCATTATAAGTAATGAAGGATATGTTGTGACAAATAGTCACGTTGCAGAGAAGAGTAAGGAGATAAAATGCGTCTTGTTTGACAAGGAAGAGATCTCGGCTGAGATTGTAGGTCTTGACAAAGAGACAGACCTCGCGGTGCTCAGGTTGAACCTGAAGGAATTGAAGATCAAGCAGCCACTGACGGTAGCGAGCTTTGGTGACTCGCGTATTATAAAAGAGGGCGATGCAGTTATGGCGATGGGCAGTCCATACGGCTTTACGCGTTCAATCTCAAGGGGAATCATAAGCAGCACAGAGCGATATTTCGAGTTTTCACCTTACAATCTGTGGTTCCAAACAGATGCAGCAATCAATCCCGGAAACTCCGGCGGACCGCTGGTCAACGAGCGCGGAGAAGTTGTAGGTGTCAATTCCCTCGGGTTGTTTGGTGCAGACAATATAGGATTCGCGATCCCTTCAGAAGTAGTTAAAGAGGTAGCTGAAAAATTGATTCGGGACAAGAAGGTTAATCGTGCCTGGGTTGGCATTAAAATGCAGGCGCTTAAAGATTTCAGTAAAAGCACACTGTTGCAGGCAACAAAAGGTGTTTTAATTGCGAGTGTTGACGAGGGTTCACCTGCAGAAATAGGAGGCCTCAAGGCTGGAGATATTTTACTTAGCTGTAACGATAAAGAAATAAATGGGATCTATCAGACTGATCTGCCATTAATCGAACGTTTTCTTGCAAATCTCCCAATAGGTTCGCAGGCCAAGTTCCAAGTCCTGCGTACCCAGGAAAGGACTGCCAGTTTTAATCCATTCATAAACATGATTGCGGGCATTCTTGGGACTTTCTCTTCCAAGCCTCCTAAAAAGAAGACAGTTACAAAGGAAAAGGTTCTGATAGTTACTCCAGTTCTTAAAGAAAAGCATGAAGGGGACGATTTTGAGTGCAAGAAATGGAACATGACGGTAAAAGAAATCACCAAGTTTTCAGATTTATATATTTATTTTCAAAAGAACAAGGGAGTCTTTATTCAGGGCGTCAAGTCAGGCGGTAATGCCGAAGTGAGCGGGCTTTACATTAATGATATCCTCGTAAAAATTGGCGACGTTGAAATTTCCAGTCTGAAAACATTCAAGGAGGTCTACGAGAAACTGATCGTAACGGAAAAAGGAAAAAGAAAAATCAAGGTAGTTGTGATGAGATATGGATACCTTCAGTACCTTGTGCTCGATTTTGAGCGTGATATTGAGAAAATAGAAGAACAATAATGGGAGGTAGTAATATGAAGGCGAATATCAAGTGGATTTTTGTGGTTTTTATCCTTGTTATTATGGCTTTGCTCTCTGCACGTGCAGCAAATAGCCGCTGCATACAGGAAAACAAGACAGAGTCTAAACAGGAGACAGAGGATCAACGAAAAAAAATCATAAAGAAATTGGTGAGTGAGACCAGAGAATCGCTCGTCGGAATTGAGTTCAAGTTCAAGAAGAAATCACAACTTGAGCAAATTACAGATGAAGATGAATACGACCGTAGCAACAGATACTCTGATTACAAGACACAGGAGGCGCTGGAAAAAGGGACATTGAAGTTGTTTGGAGCAGTCATAGAAAAGGAAGGAACTGTATTGATCCCATCTCTTAGCATTCAAAGTGACAAAGTAGAGAAGATTACTGTTATTGATCATGAAGGTGCAAGGCACGAGGCCGAGTTTCATGCGGTACTCCAGAATTACGATGCTACGCTCTTGAAACTCAAAGAGAGCAAAAAGAAGGAATGGAAGCCGATCAACTTTATTCAGGTTCAGGCAAAAGAATCTAGTCCGCTTGGACTCGGCGACCATTTCTACAACATAATACTGGAAAGCATCGATGAGACATGGTTTGTAACTGTATTTCCCCGACAAATAACAAGCGTCATGATGAATGGAAAGAACAATCAACTCTTTGTTCTTAATGCATTAGAGAGTGGTTATTTAGTTGCCAATGAGGCGGGTCAGGTCATTGGCATTACGCTGGATAACTATCTATGGATAGACGAAACAGGAAGAAACTCCTTTATAGGGACTGATATTGTTAATGACAAGCGGATTACTGTCAAAGAGCTTAAAGAAGTTACACAAAAATTTGAGAAAGAACTCCTTAAACATGTTGTAAAAGTGGAATTCGAACTGCGCGAGGATAAATCTGATATTCCAAGATATTATAGATCAGAAGCGGCTAACACAAAGCCGATATTTTTTGGATATTGTGTGAATTCTCAAGGCGACATTGTATTCCCATACACACTGGAGCGGGAAATCATCAAGAGAATCGAGGGGATTAAAATTACTGCTCAAAATACCAAGGCTACCGGGAAATTCAGCGGTCTTTTCAAGGATTGGGATGGTTTTGCTATACAAGCTGATCCAAAAGAAATGGTTTTTGCGCCTGATCTTTTCAATGCGGGCGCAAAGGAGCTTCTGCTGGGGGACTTGTGGTTCACTGTTTCTTTTACGGAGAAATTTGGAAAGACTAATGTAAAACTTGAACCTAATCGTGTTTTCCGCAGACAAAAGAGTATGAAGGATTTTGTTCATTCTGTCCCCCGTCTGAATGTAAAATCTGGCAGCTGGATCCTTTCACGTGAAGGAAAACTTTGCGGATTCTACTCTGCAGAGAGGAAGGAAGATGAGCTGGAAGAATCTGTGCCGGGTAACAGTGAATATATGCCATGGAATCCATATAGGTCGTTAAGGGGACTTTTTGGCCCACAGAATAGGGTCTTCTTGCTGTCAGAACTGAAGGTCCAGTTTGATCAGCCTACCGCGCACCTCGATAAGAAAATCATGCCTGTTAGCAAGAAAGAGGAGGGGAGGCGTGTCTGGCTGGGAGTTGAATTTCAGGCTGTGGGAAAATCATTGGCTCAGATACTAAACATCGAGAAGCAGACCAAAGATGGCAAGCAAGGCCTCCTTATAACCTATGTTTACCCTAATTCACCCGCGGAAAAACTTGGTCTAAAGGTGGAGGATATTCTGCTCAGCATAAAGGTTGAGGGAAAAGAACGCGAGATTGAACTTACACTAGAGCGCGGTGGACCATATAAGGACTATTACTACCCAAAATCACGATATAGTTCCCACGGATATGATGAGTATGTACAAACTCCATGGCGAAGTCAGAAAAATTATCTCAACATGCTCTTAACCGAAATAGGCGAGGGTAAAAAAATTACAGTCAAATATTTAAAGGGATCTGAAGAGAAAAGCTCCGTGCTTGTCCTCGGGAGGTCACCCGTCGATTTCGAGAGCGCTGACAAGTATAAGGATGAGGAACTTGGTTTTACCGTAAAGGAACTTACTTTTGAAGCAAGGGCGCTGATGAAGGTTGATAAAGACTCGACAGGTGTTATTGTTGCCAAGATCGAGTCAGGTAGCAAGGCTCAGGTAGCCAAACTCGACATGTTTATGATCATTCAGAAGGTCAACGGCGTTCAGATCAAGGACATTAAACATTTCGAGGAATTGATAGCCGCTTGGAAAAAATCAGACGCCAAAAGCTTCACACTTGAAGTTATGGATATGGGTCAGACAAGATTCATAGACGTTTCCAAGTGAAGTGTAAAGTATTTGGATTTGCTTTCGTACTTGGCATCTTGATATCGTGTGTCCTTGAGAAAAGTAATCAAACAAATCAAAAGCTTGATCAAACTATAGATGTGCAAGAGATTGTCAACAAGCTGGGCTTGAATGACAAATCCAAGACAGAGTGGGCGAAGATTGTTGGTAAAAAACTGGCTGACAAGCCAGACCTTCTAACTGAAGCCGAGCAAAAAGCGCTGGCTCAAGAGCTTCTAAAGGAAAAATTAGTACGGGATAGGTTGGAACAATCATGGAATAAAGGAGCAGATATCGATGAAGTGTGGTTATATGTAGCGGCGCTTGGTGAAGAGGATCCTCAGATACGTCGTTCAGGCGCTACTGCCTTGGCCAAGCTCGGGTTTTCCGGGGTTCAGCTGCCGAGTCCCTTTGCAGCCAAGGCAATGAAAAAACTCGTTGATATGCTTGAAGATCCGCAGGTGTCTGTTCGTCCGACTGCCGCATCAGCCCTTGGCAAGTTGGGTTCTAGTTGGAAAGGAACGATGCTCGATCAGGTTGCGGGAATCCTTTTAAAAAAAGTCGAGCATACCGATGAAAAAGCGCGGCATGATATTGCGCATGCATTAGGAGGGCTCTGCAGGTATTTAAAGGGAAAATCGTTGGATAATGTTGTGGAGAATCTGCTTGTAAAGCTTGAAAGTAAAGAGATGATGGTGCGTCACGATACTGTTCATGCACTGGCACATTTTGTTGACAAGTTAGATGGAGAGCTCTTCGAAGGTGTTGTCAAGGGACTAATCAAACAGCTTGAGGACGTCACGGTTGAAGGACATCTGCCAGGGACCTTTATTAATCTGAAGAATCGGTTGGGAGATCAACTTTTGAATGATGCTATCTCTGGGTTTGAATCCTCTCTCAAAGGACAGGTCACAGAAGGGATGCGCAAGGAGCTTCAGCGAGCCCACACATCACTCAAGGCTCGCAAGATGGAGCTGGAAAAGAATTAACTCAGCCTGCCTATTCCCACGTCATAGGAATTATCGGTAACTCGTAGATTGCTCCGTCGTTGAAGGTCTTGCTGTTATTCCATCCGCCCCAGATTATCAGGTTATCTTCAACTATTACGCTTGTGTGATTTTGCCGTCCTTCGAGGGGGGTTGAATTCATCATCTCCCATTTGCCTATCGTTGCATCATATATTGCGCCATCTTTATAATGTTTGTTGAGGTCGCCCCAGCCTATGCATATAAGTAATTTGTTTCCCAGCGCCGCGCTGGTGTGACCGGCCCTTGCCTCGAGGGGGCTTGAATTTAACTTCTGCCATGTCCCGGTCTTTGCATCATATGTTGCGCCGTCATCGTAATATTTGTTTCCACGACCGCTGCCGCCCCAAATGATCAGCTTGTCCCCGGAGAGAACACTTGTGTGCCACCTGCGTCCTTCGAGCGGGCTATCATGCATCTTTTCCCACATCTCGGTCTTTACGTCAAATATCGCACCATCATTGTGAAATTTGCCGCTCCATCCGCCCCAGATGACTATTTTATTGCCTAGCGTTACACTAGTGTGACCGGCCCGTCCCTCAAGCGGGCTATCGCTCATCATTTCCCATGTCCCGGTCTTTACGTCAAATATTGCACCATCATTGTGAAATTTACCGCTCCATCCGCCCCAGATGATCATTTTACCTGCCTGCTCATTCTCTAAATCTCTTACTACTAGACACGTGTAATTTTGCCGTCCTTCAAGGGGGGATGAATTCATCATCTCCCATCTCCCGGTCTTTACGTCGTATATCGCCCCATCGTTGTAGTATTTGCCATCTCCAAAGCCGCCCCATATGATTAGTTTATTTCCGACGAGTACACTTGTGTGCCACCTGCGTCCTTCGAGCGGACTAGGTTCCATCATTTCCCATCTCCCAGTCCTTACATCGAATATCGCGCCATCACTATGATATTTGCTGCCGCTGCCGCCCCAGATGATTAACTTGCCAGCCAAGCCGGCTAGTTGGCGATCTGTCGAGCCCTCGGAGGGGTCAATTACCGTGCTAGAGTGTCCATATCTTCCATCCAACGGGCTTTTCTTCATCTTCACCCATTTCCCTCGGCTCGTATTTGTTAATAACGTTTTGAGAGCTGATCTTATCTCGGGATCTTTGGCTTCGTCTATATATTTCTTCAGTTCGCTTACAAGTTCTTTTATCCCGCTCTTTGTTCGAGCCTCTTCTCTTATGAGTCTTTCAATCTTTTCTTGAATCTCTTGTCTTACATCTTGATCTTTGCTTTCCAGTCTTTTTATGAGTTCACCAAGCTCTTTATATTCCCTGACAGGCTCTTTGGCTTTGAATACTGGGGTATTATTCACATTGAGGGTCTTGCCTGCTGTCTCGTTATTCAGGCCTATTTGGTCAGGAATTTTTTGCGGCTTGGGGATGTTTACCTTGATTAAAAGCTCGACCTTTGCGCCAAATATTTGAATCATTGTTATTTGTGAATCGAATAAAAATCTCTCCTCTTTGGGGGGCTCTGTGGGTGAATTGCTCTTTACAGGGTTGATCTTTTGTTCTAAGTGGGTTGTTAATTCTTTTTGATCTTTTGTTTTTGCCTCGATTTTTTCAGGGAGCTCAGTGCTTGCGTTTTTTTGATCTATAGCAGGAGCTGGATTCACCTCTTTTTTGGCCTCCGCTTCAATTTTAGGTAGAGGAGGTTTTGAGGGGAGCCACAATAACACGGCAGTGAGAAAAATGGCAATTGCTGGTATCAACAAGGCTGGA
>SBBU01000028.1 GCA_005239585.1 Planctomycetaceae bacterium | reverse complement strand
CCCTCTCCCCTAAATGTTCTAACAAAATTATAGGCGGAGAGGGTTTTTTGTTAAACTTTTTATGTCCACCCGCACCCCACACACTTTGTAACGGTTACGGCTGCAAGGCTACGCACAGTTGGGTTATTATCTTTTAGGAGGCCTGCCACATCTTTGGCGTATTCTGTTGCCTTGAGTGCTCCAAGGGCAAGTGCAGCTTGACCTCTTACAGGTGTAAGCATCCAGTAATACTTATCAGGCTGCTGATCTTTCTGATTCAGTAAAGGGACGATCTCTTTGATATATTCTTTAGCGTCCAACTCAACAAGTGCCTCTAAGCTGGAGCTTCTTATAGCATTGTTTTCGATCTTGAGTGACTCGGCAAGTGCCTTGGCAACATCTTTTACCTTTAATTGCGCCAGGGTTTTGGCTGCGATAGCGGCAACTGGTTTTGGAATTTTGATTCCTTCGGGTTCATACATGTGAGATTCTACGACATCTGATAAAAGTGCTGTGATATCATTGGCGAATTCCTTTGCGTCGAGGTTGCCAAGGGCAAGGATTGCATTTGCCCTGATCTCAGGGTTAACATCTTTTAGAAATTTGGCTATATCCTTGGCGTAATCCTTGGCAGACAGTTTAGCAAGGGCAGATATTGCCGAGGAGCGAACTGTAAGATCTGGGTCTTTTAAACATAAGGCTATATCTTTGGCGTGCTCTTTAGAGTCAAAGTTTGCCAGGACATTGATAATCACTGCCTTTGCAGTAGTTTTTAAAGTTCCCAACAGTTTTGCAATATCGTTGGCGTATTCCCTTGCGTCTAGTTTACTCAGTGTAGAGACTGCACTGTTTACTACGGATGGATCCTTGTCTTTTAGCCTCTCAGCAATCTCTTTTGCGTACCGTTTTGCACCGAGCTGGCCGAGTGCTGTCACGGCCTGAAGCCTTATATCCTTAGATTGATCATTTAGGAGCAGCACAACACCGTCGGCACATCCCTCTGCATTTTCAAGTTTCATAGGGTATGGGATAGTCAAGAACATGAGAAAGGTTTTCTTTGTGTCAGTGGATTGCAGGCGGTTTGCTACCCAGCGTGAGATGGTCCCTAGTTTGGACTGATCGGTTAGACGATATTTGGTCTTGAGCGACTGATCACCTATCAATTTCTGAAAGAATGATAGGATGACAGCTTCATCCGAATCATATAGCTCAAGTATTTTTTGTTGGCCTATATCTGCCACAATTTCCTTTTCCAACATCCGTTGAAAGTTTATTAGATTGAGAATTTTCTGGCAGCGCTGAAAAACCTCCTCATTCCGGCCTTTAGACTTTGCGAGTTCTTGTTCTACAAGTTTGATTACATCCTCTTTCTCCCACAATTCGCTTAATTGTTTTGTTGCAACATCCCGTAGCTGCGGATCGTCATCATTTAAAGTTCTGATCAATTCTTGTACTTGCTCTTTTGTAGGCTCTTGCTGAAAGTTGTATGTCACTAGGACCAAGGCAGTGAGAAATATGCCAAACATGCCCATTAATTCAACATGAACTCTATGTGAAATTCAACTGCTATGTTGTGATGTTTATTCTAGTTGCCTGTTTGTTTATGTAATCAGTTAGTATCTGTCCTGTGTGTGAGTTTGTGCATGTTACGATTTGTTCTGGGGTACCTGTCATCACTACTTGACCTCCTGCTTCGCCGCCCTCTGGGCCAAGATCGATTATGTAATCAGCTGTTTTGATAACATGCATGTTGTGCTCGATGCAGACCACTGTATTTCCGAGGTCTACCAAGCGATTCAGCACCTCTAGAAGCTTCTTAATATCGTGGAAATGAAGGCCTGTTGTGGGCTCGTCAAGAATGTACAAGGTGTGGCCCGAGTGGGTCCGGCCAAGTTCGCTTGAAAGCTTGATCCTTTGCGCCTCTCCTCCCGAGAGTGTTGTGCTGGGCTGGCCGAGGGCGATGTAGCCGAGGCCGACATCATCGAGTGTTTTCAACATTGATATGATCTTTGGAAAATTCGAGAAGAACTGCAAGGACTCTTCTACTGACGTCTGAAGGATGTCTGCGATTGATTTTCCTTTGTAAAGTATCTCAAGCGTCTCTCGATTGTATCTTTTACCCTTGCATTCCTCGCAGGTTACATAAATATCTGGTAAAAAGTGCATTTCTATGATCTTGACTCCCTGACCCTTACATGACTCGCATCTGCCGCCTCTAACGTTAAAGCTAAATCTCCCGGGAAGATAGCCCCGAGTGCGGGACTCTTTGGTCATGCAGTAGAGATTTCGTACCTCGTCGAATACACCTGTGTAAGTGGCGGCATTTGAGCGGGGTGTCCTCCCAATTGGTGTTTGATCGATGATTGTTATCAGATCTACTAGATTGTAGCCTAAAATTCCATCGTGATCCCCAGCCTTTTCTTTTGAGCTATGGATCGTTCTTCTTAGACCTTTGTAGAGTATGTCATGGACTAGTGAGGACTTGCCTGAGCCAGAGACTCCTGTTACTACTGTAAAGACTCCCAGTGGAAATCTGACATTTATATCCTTCAGATTATGTTCTTTTGCACCTCTGACTTCTACCGACCTCGCCAGATCAACGGGACGTCTCTTTCTTGGCACATCGATCTGTTTCTCTCCTGTCAAATACATGCCTGTCATGGAATTTTTATTAACGATAATCTCTTCGATCCTGCCTTGCGCAACGACTAGACCTCCATGAGAACCGGCGCCCGGCCCCATGTCGATTACATGATCAGCAGACCTTATTGTATCTTCATCGTGCTCTACTACTATCACAGAGTTTCCCATATTCCTAAGGCTTACAAGTGTATCGAGGAGCCTCCTATTGTCACGCTGATGGAGGCCTATGGTTGGTTCGTCCAGGACATAACAAACACCAACAAGCCCTGAGCCAAGCTGTGAGGCAAGGCGTATCCTTTGTGCCTCACCTCCTGCAAGCGTATCGCTTTTGCGATCAAGTGTGAGGTAGGATAGACCAACGTCGCAGAGAAATTTGAGCCTGCTTTTTATCTCTTTAAGTACAAGGCGTGCGATATGCTTTTCCTCTTTGTATAAATTCAGCTCCTCGAAGAACTTGAGTGCGTGCTCAACGGTCATTAATGTGACTTGATGTATATTCTTGTCAGCGATCTTTATTGACATAGCCTCAGGTCTTAATCGCGTACCCTTGCAGTTGGTGCATGCCTTTTCATTCATGAAATTGAGGATTCGTCGTTTCACAAACTCGCTTTCACTGTTCTCAAATCGACGGATCAGGTTTGGGATTACGCCTTCAAAGTAGTATCCATACTTTGATTCATCATCTTTCGTTGTACCGTAAAGCAGGATTTTCTTCTTGTCTTCAGGGATTTTTTCGTATTGCTGGCTGAATGGTGTATTGAACCACGTACAA
This sequence comes from Planctomycetaceae bacterium, assembly GCA_005239585.1. The sequence continues at coordinate 8,209 of SBBU01000028.1, read as the reverse complement.
AATTCTCGCAGTTTGTACATGTAACGCGTGGCCATTCTGTGGCCTAGTTTCATCCATGCCTCGATAGCCCCTTCCTTCAGCGACAGTTTTGTGTTGTGGACTATAAGCTCCTCATCGAGCTCAAGCTTTGCGCCGAGGCCATCGCATGTCTGGCATGCCCCGTAAGGGCTGTTGAATGAGAAGAGTCTCGGTTGAATCTCGCCAAGACTAATGTTGCAGTATGGGCATGCATAAAGCTGACTGTAAAGTTTCTCATGTGTTTTTGAATTCTCATCCCATACAGCGACCAAGAGACCTTCACCACCTTTTAGAGTGGTTTCAACTGAATCTGATAGTCTAGGTTTTACCTCAGGCGAGATGATTAGTCTGTCTACCACAATATCAATGTCGTGTTTCTTATTGCGATCAAGTGGCGGGACTTCTTTTATCTCCATGAGTTTCCCATTAACTCTGACCCTGACGAACCCCTGTTTTTTGATCTTGTCGAGCACATCTCTGTGAAATCCCTTTTTGCCTCGTATTGCCGGCGCAAGGAGCATGAGTTTAGTCCCAGGAGGAAGCTGCATCAGCTTTTCAATAATCTGCTGAGGTGTCTGTTGGGCAATTTCCCTTGAACACTTGTAGCAAAATGGCTTGCCTATCCGCGCAAATAAGAGTCTGAGATAATCATAGATTTCTGTTGATGTTGCGACAGTTGAGCGGGGTGTTGTGTGCCCTGTTCGCTGTTCAATCGAGATTGTTGGCGGCAACCCTTCAATCGATTCTACATCTGGCTTTTGCATCTGCTCAAGGAACTGCCTGGCATATGCTGAAAGCGACTCGACATAGCGCCTTTGCCCTTCGGCATAGATAGTGTCGAATGCGATGGATGACTTGCCCGATCCGCTAAGCCCAGTGATCACAACCAACTTATTTCGAGGGATCTCAATATCGACATTCTTTAGGTTATGCTCCTTGGCCCCTTTTATGGATATGTATCTATTTTCCATGAGTTTTTAAAATACGGCAAGTATAATGATATCCTTTATATCCAAGTGTATCAATTAACAAAAAGAGCTTTGTGTAGGTAAAAAATACCTGCAGAAAAGTATCAATCTAGGTGAGTTTCAAGGACGTTTTATAACCCCCTGTAATATAGCGTGTTATAATGCACTGAATTGGCATGCTTTTTGCGATAAATCTTGTCATGACTCAAGGAATCTTCTCGAGTTCAGTACCTCAGGATGTTCAATTTAGTATCAGCATTACCACAGCAGGGGCAATTCTTCTATCATCCTCTATTGTTGTAGCAATTATGAGTTTTATCCAGAAGCGAAGAGGACTTGATGCCAGATCTGTCTGGGTCAAATACGGCATGTGGTACATTATGGTGCCTCTGATTTTTGGGTCAATCTTTGACAGGATAACATTTCAAATAGTGATCTTTCTTATCTCAGTATTAGGATTCTTAGAATATGCTCGTGCTACAGGGATATCAAAAGACTTGCTTCTTCTTTGTGTATCTTTTATGGCAATCGGATTTGTATTCCTCACTGTTATTGCTTCTTGTTATGAAATTCATCAGCTAATGCCACTTTGTGCAGTTTTGAGCGTATTGCTCGTTCCAATCTTTCGACGAGACTACAAAGGAATGGGCGTAAAGTGCAGCATGGCGATATTTGGAATTATTTATTTCGGATGGTTTGTCTCATATTTTGCTTTGATGAGAAACTCATCAAATGGGATTCTCTATGCCTCATTCTTCCTTATTCTTGTTGCCGTTAATGACGCTATGGCATACATGGTGGGAAGCTTAATAGGCAGGCACAAATTAATACCACAACTTAGTCCAAATAAGACTTGTGAGGGAGCGCTTGGCGCTGTAGCACTTTGCATCGTTCTTGGATTGATGCTTCACAGGATACTTATTCCAGATTTCGCAATCGAGTTTGTTGTCCTCATCTCATATGTTCTTTCCGTTGGAGGGCTGTGTGGTGATCTTATTCTGTCATTCATAAAGCGCGATCTCGGAGTCAAGGATCTTGCAAACGTTATCCCAGGACACGGAGGGATAACGGACAGGATAAATAGTATTGCTTTTACAGCTCCGATCTTCTTGCTTCTTACTAACTATTTTTATGGTGTCCTTTGAAGGTTTTGTCGCTTAAACAAAACAGGTCCGAATCTGTTGCGCTAGATTATGAGAGAGTCAAAGATAATACATTCATCAAGATGATTAGAATTGCTGTATACGTGTTAATCAGATTCTTTTTTATTTCTTATCATGGTTTTAGGAGATTTGGAAGAGCACCCTTTAACAGCTCAAAGGGTATTATCTTTGCGGCAAACCATTCTAGTCATCTTGATACTCTTGCAATTTTTTGCGGTGTTCCAATCTTCAGGATAAATTCTATTCGCGCTGTTGCAGCAAGAGATTATTTTTTTAAGAATAGGCGACTGTTGGCGTTGAGTCATCTTTTAGCTAATGTGATCCCATTTGACAGGTCTCATTTTGACGAGGAAAGCCTTGAATTATGCTCTAAGGAGCTTTCAAAGGGTAATAGTCTCATCTTTTATCCAGAGGGTACAAGGTCCATAACAGGGGAGATCGCAAGATTTCACAGTGGCGTATCAGTACTTTCACATCGGGCAAAAGTACCTATTGTCCCAGTCTGTTTAAATGGCACATATGCAAGCCTCCCAAAAAATAATTATGTTCCAAAATCTGAAAGAATCACTGTTTATTTTGGTAAACCAATGATGGCTTATGTGAATCCTTTAAAAGAAAATCCTTATCGCGATTTCACTGATAATCTAAGGGAGGCCATAATTTTAATTAGGAGAAGATTATGAGAGCGATTCTCAGCAGTGTAAATATATTTTTGATAAAGTGTTTTATTCACAGTCTTGGGAGACTTGGTACAGGTATCAGCCTGACACTGCGTCATGGTCTTACTTCAGGAAAGGTTCTTGATTACATTTATAAAAATAATCCTTCAGGATGGCTACTGATTGGAAGATGGATTGATAGATTCTACCTTAATCATGAAGGTTGGGAATCTATACGTGTTCGCAAGAGAAACATCAAGATACTTTTAAAGCGAGCTATCTCTGATAGGTTATTAGATAGCAACGGGGCCTCTGTGCTGGACATAGCATGTGGAACTGCTTCTTATATGATTGAGACAATATCAGAATTTAAGAACAAGCATGTTCATACAATATGTAGAGACATGGATGTTCGTTGGCTGGAGGAAGCGAAGAAGGAGGCAGATCTGCAAGGTCTTGACATCAGATTTGAAACAGGTGATGCACTGAACAGAGAGGAACTTCTTTCCTCAAGTCCGAGGCCAAATGTGATTGTTGCCGCAGGAATCTACGAATGGATCACAGATGATTCTATAGCAAAATATTCTATAAGACTTTTAAGTGAGACTCTGCAGGTTGGCGGTTGCCTCGTGCTTACGACACAGACGTGGCACACAGACATGAAAATGGTCACATCAGTTTTTCCACACTTTGATCATGGACCGCTACGTTTGTCCATTCGATCGAGTCGGACGATTCACCAGTGGCTTGAGGAGGCAGGGTTTGAAGTGATAGATACTCTTCAGGATAGGTGGGGATTTTATGCGGTTGATCTTGCAAGAAAATGGAGATGATGTATGGATATTGGGCTTTATAACGCGAAATACGGCTACAGGAAGGTGCTCAAAGGTGCAATTGTGCTCTTTGAAAAAACTGATCCGAATCTCCTAAGCTGGTCTATTGTCCCCGTTGGTATTGCTACAGCAGCAGCATACTTTTTTGCCGAGAAAATCCCATGGCTCTATTTTGCAGGGGTTATTCTGATCATTCTTAGAATGACACTTGGGACACTTGACGGGCTTGTTGCTGTCACTTTTTCAAGATCAACAGCTAAGGGCGAACTGATCAATAGAATAGCACCTGAGTTGTGTGACATCATCCTTATGCTCTCGATTGCGCTTTCTGTACCGGCAAGAGCTTTTCCTGGTATGCTTGCCGTTGCCGCTGGTTGGCTTGTGACATTTTCTGGATTACTTGGTCTAACTGTTGGAAAACCAACTCAGAGTGTGGGGCCTGTTGGTCAGACTGATCGGATTGCCGCTCTAATTATCTCCTCGATTTTGCAGTTTCTCTCCTTACTGAATGGCTGGATGATTGATTTTATCTATATTTTTCTCTGGTGGACTTTTGCTGGAGGACTTTTGACATCGTTTATCCGGATTAAAAGGAATTTTGGAGGATGATTATGGACATAGAATCTATAAGAAAGCAATATCCCATAACCGAAGACCGCATATTTTTAAACCATGCCTCAACAGGTCCTATCTCACATAGAACAGCCGAGGCTATGCTAAGGACAGTAAATCATATGCACGAACCAATGGAGAAAAATCTTACAGAGTGGATAACTCATCTGGAAAGAAGTAGGAGACTCTTTGCAGACATTATTGGTGCATCAGCAGATGAGATTACACATGTACAAAATACGTCATCTGGACTTGGGCTTGTTGCAAACGCGATCAGATGGAGATCTGGCGATACGGTGATAGTTCCGCAGGATGAATTTCCTTCGAATCTTTATGTGTGGAAAAACCTTAGATCGTTAGGGGTAGAGACTATCACGTTGAAAATTGATTCAGGGATGCCGCTATTGGAGACCTTAAAAAAATCAAGTCTTGGAAATGTAAGGCTGATATCGCTTAGTGCTGTTGATTATCTTACAGGCCGGTTTTATGAGCTTGAAGAGATTGGTCGTTTTTGTAGAGAGAACGGTATATTATTCTGCGTCGATGGTGTGCAAGCGGTTGGGGCAGTGCAGTTAGATGTTAAAAACTGTTTTATTGATTTTTTGGCTTGTGGCGGTCAAAAGTGGCTTCTTGCTCCCCCTGGAACAGGATTTCTTTTTATTAGAAAGGAGTTAATTGAAGACCTTCATGTACCGTGTGCCGGATGGATGAGTGTTGAGAATCCTGGCTTCTTTGAAGAAAGAGAACCAAAGTTTGCATATGGAGCATGTCGCTTCGAGGCGGGTATGCCTGACTTTGTTGCGCTTGCCGGAATAAGAGCCTCTCTTGATGAACTTGATGAGATTGGGATGGAAAACATCTACAGTAGGGTTAGAAGCTTGAAAGAGATTGAGCTTGAACACCTAGAATCTTTAGGAATAAAGCCTTCAAGTCAACGGTCAGGAATTCTGAGCTTCTGCCTCCCTGGGAAGATTGACGAGGTAAGACAAAGATTAGAAGAGAATAGGATAAATGTCTCTATACGTGGTAATTATATAAGAATTTCGCCTCATTTTTATAATACTGAAGATGAGATTGAAATGTTCTTCAATGTGGTTGGGTCTGTTACAAGAAGTGGAGCTGTACGTATAAATGTCAGATCAAATATTAGACCCAAGGTTTTAATAACAGGTGCGACGGGAACTTTGGGTAATGCTTTTTGTGAAGAGTTTAACTCGCGTGGGCATGAGCTTTACCTTGTAGGCAGAAATGAATCAACTCTTCGCAAACTCGCGCACAAATATTCTTCAGCATGGTCTGTTGTTGATTTATCTAAAAAAGAGTCTATTGAGTCATTCATTCAAGGTGTGAATGAAAAGTTTGATTATCTTGTTAATAATGCAGCAGTGGGAATTGTAGACCCATTTACTGAGATATCTGAGGAAAAGCTTCGAGAAATATTTCAAGTTAATTTCTTTACGCCAGCAAGGTTTATTCAGGTGTTTCTAGCAAAGTGGGTAAGAGGTCCTGGAGGGATATTGAACGTGGTTTCTTCTGGTGGACGGGCAGGGTTACCTCTTTATAGTGCTTACTACTCATCGAAGGCGGCCTTTTGGACTCTATCAGAGTCGTTAGGAAGGGAATTAAAACACAGGAAAATAACAGTCACAACAATTGTGCCACCACACATCGAGAGTGCTCTTGGGCGAAAGCTTGGTAGACGGACTTTAAGGTATTACACGGGACAGGATAGTAATAGTTTTGAATCTCCTGCTCAGATTGCACGAACAGCGGTTGAGGCATTGCTTGATGGAAAACTCCTTTATATCCATCCATCAAGAGAAGAAAGGGTACGATTTAATGCAATCTCCCCGGAACTCTTTACTAATGAGATTGAAAAGAGTTGGAAGCCATAGGACTTGCGAGTGGAGGGGACGGACACCGTTACACTAGATGATTACTTGTTACCTGCGGCTTTATTTAAGAGCTTCTTTTATTTATCCTCCACAATACAGAAAGCTCTAGTCTTGGGGCCAGGGATGAGTCTGATTTGCTGTACTAAAGCCATCTCTTTCATGGGATGGTGCGTGGTTTACGGGTGTTGGAATTGCCGGGTTGGGTGTCAGTCCATAGAGCTTTGAATATTTTACGCGCCTGATAGATTCTCCATCTTGCGGTGATTGATTTACAACCAATAATCTCGGCAATCTCCTCGCAAGAGAGACCCTGGATGTCGCGCAAGGCTAGGACGATTTTGTACTTATCAGGAAGCATACTGATGATTTGCCTTACCTTGTCCTTTGTTTCCTGTAGTACGATGCAGCGAGTTGGTGTCTTGGTGTCTTTGTCATATATGGTTACATCTGCACCCGTTTCTCTGTTGCGGGCTCTTTTTCTCAAAAAATCGATAGAGACGTTAATTGCGATCTGATATAGCCATGTATAAAAGTGTTTTCCCCTGTTGAAATTCTTTATGTTTTTGAAGACTCGGACAAAAGTTTCTTGGACGACATCTCTTGCAATGTCGTGGTCGCCGAGGATGTTGTATGAAGCAATGTAGATCTTTTGTTGATATCGTTCGAAGAGTTTTTTAAATGCAACTTGATCGCCTGATTGGCAGCGTTTTATAAGCTTTCCTTCCTCGATGTCTAGTTCGGACATGTTGTTAATCCTCGCTGCCGAACCCTCCTCCTTTCGATCGACCATCAATCCCATTATCGTAGGTCGTTCAGGCATCAAATCGATTATATACTAAGTAGCTTGTGAGTCAATCCCTTGTCCCAAAGTCCGTGATATATTGGCCGAAACTGGTTGAAATGGGGCAGAGGAGCTCTTATCATTAGCCCTAAATGGATAGTGCGGAACTTGGGCAGAAAAAGTGTGTGCCATGTCGCGGGGGAATCCCGCCACTTGAAAGAGCCAAGGCAGAAGAGTTCCTCAAGTCAACTGAAGGGTGGGAGCTTTCCTCTGATGCAACGCGTATCTCAGGGACATTCAAATTTAAAGATTTCAAGGCAGCTATAGACTTTGTAAATAAGGTTGCTCTGCTTGCCGAGTCGGAGGGGCATCATCCAGATTTTGAGATCCACTACAACAAGGTAAAACTAGTCATGTACACGCACAAGATAGGCGGACTGCATGAGAATGATTTCATAATGGCAGCCAAGGTAAACGCCCTCAGAGTGAATTAATTATCAATCGCAAGGCCTTTACAATTTTGTTCATTGGCCTTGGGGGGAGATGCACGAATCCGCTTTCAAGGCTGGGAAAATGATAGCGAGCTACGTAATGGACGTGGTTACAGATGTATGTGCCTGCATTATATGAAATTGTAACTGGCAGGTGAGCTCGCTTAAGCACTTGGTAGAGTCGATCAATAGGAAGACGCGATTCCAGCACTATTGGTCCTTTTTTTATGGGTTTTCGCCAGCGTTTCTCACCGCTATCGTCTGGATATTCAGAGTGGTCTATATTAAGAGCAATTGCCTCTAGTGATATCTTTTTGCGTCCTGTGGCGAGTCCTGTCATTATGAGGAAATTCGGTTTTTCCCTCTTGACGGCCGCAATGATTTTCTTCTCTGCCTCTTTGAATTCCGTAGGAAGTACTTCTCCACAAAGCTTTATTCTATTAGGAGGTTTTTTCAATAGTATCTTGACCGCCTCTCCGCTGGGATTTTGCTTTATCCTGCCCCATGGCTCAAATCCTGTTATTAGTACCTTCATTGGTGGAATAAGTATATCGAATCAATGATGTTGATGAAACCAATGCAATGGCTGTTTTTCCTGTAGAAGAAATGTCATAACTTTGCTGTCTTAGGCGAGGAGGGAATCGAACCCTCAAAGTGTGGTTTTTGAAACCACCGCGTATACCAATTCCGCCACTCGCCCAAATAAATTTGTCCTTTCTGGCACATAGTTTACACAATATTCTTATGACATAGTTTACACTTTTGTTCATATAAATCTCAAGCTACTGT
>SBBU01000081.1 GCA_005239585.1 Planctomycetaceae bacterium | reverse complement strand
GATGCTCATCTATGTCGTTCATAACCTTAAAATCCTTCTCAGATTAAAAGTCGCTCTAGGCCTACGTTTCCCCTTTCCGATTTTTTGGACAAGCTCAGCAAAAGGTCCCACGAGCGGGAAAGATTGATAGGCTACACTTTTGTTGGGAATATAATGATATAGACAAAATGTTTTCAGTTGATATACTCAAAGCCAATCGTTATGTCGCGCGTAGAGTTGCAAAATCTGTCCAAGTCATTTGGAAAGGTTGAGGCAGTTCGCGGAATTTCACTTGATATCAAAGATGGTGAATTTGTAGTCCTTGTAGGCCCATCGGGTTGCGGAAAATCAACAGTCCTAAGGATGGTTGCGGGATTAGAAGAACCAGATACAGGTGAAATTCTCATAGATGGACAAAAAGTTAACGAGCTAGAGCCGGCAGAGCGAAATGTCGCCATGGTTTTTCAGAACTACGCACTCTATCCCCACATGAATGTAGGCAAGAACATTGCATTTCCTTTAAGAATGGCAAGGTTACCAGTTAAAGAGGTTGAGAGCCGAGTCCTGAATACAGCCAAGCTGCTGGGATTGGAGAAACTTTTGAATCGCAAACCGAGAGAACTATCGGGCGGACAAATGCAGCGCGTGGCACTGGGTCGTGCCATGGTTCGTCAGCCCAAGGTCTTTCTTTTTGACGAGCCACTCTCGAATCTGGATGCCAAGATGAGGGTGGAGATGAGGGCAGAGATAGCACGGTTGCACAAGACTCTACGCACAACAATGATCTATGTCACACATGATCAGGCAGAGGCAATGACGCTTGGCTCACGCATTGCCGTTATTAATCACGGAGTACTAGAGCAGTTTGCCCCGCCTCTGGAGGTCTATAGAAAACCAGTTAATCGCTTTGTCGCAGGATTCATTGGAAACCCTTCCATGAACTTCATAAACGACATTGGAATCAGGCCTCACGATATTCTGATCGATGATAACGGCCCAATAGAGGCAACAGTAGAACTGGTAGAACATATGGGCTCTGAAATTTATGTGCACTGCCTTGTCGGCGGCCAGCGAATACTTGCCGTTACAAAAGAACCTCCTAAAGATCAGACCCTACGCCTGCGATTTCCCGAGGCCAAGACCTACAGATTCAAATGAGACTTTTCCCACTTGCGTTTTTGCTTTTATTACCTCAGGAATCCAAGATTGAGATTCGCGTAATGGCATTCGCTGCCAAGGAAGCAGAAGGCGACTTCTCAGAGATATGCAGAGAATTTGAGAAAGAGAACCCTGGGGTACAAGTAAAGACTGTTGTGGCTGGTGGCGGAGATTCTCTTACAAAGCTCAAGTTAATGCTGTCAGCCCGTCAGCAAATAGATATTGCTCATTTTGATATTCTAGAGTTTTCAATGTTTCTTAACGACAACATCCTTCTCGATTTACAGCCATTCATTGATTGTGATCCAACTTGGAATGTAGATGAGTATTTTCTAGCAGTACTAAAGGCCTGGCGTGGGCCCGAAGGTCACCAATATGGGCTTCCTGGAACGTTTACTCCATACGTAATGTATTACAACAAAGATATTTTTGATCAAGAAGGTATTCCATATCCAAAAGCCGGATGGACATGGGATGATCTTCTTACAATAGCAAGAAAATGCACTCGCCCACCAAATCAGTATGGCATCTCTATAACTCAGTGGATACAGGCCCTTTCACCATGGATTTGGCAGAATGGCGGAGAGTTTGTTGATGAAAAAATAACAAAATGTACCATGGACTCACCTCAGGCAATCAAGGCAATAAAATTTCTTACAGATATGTTTTTTGTTGAGAAAATAGCCTCTACAGATGCCACTTATGAGGCACAGCTTATAAAGGGTTACTTCCAGGCGGGTCGTGCAGCGCTCTATGGGCCTAGCGGATATTGGGAGACATACCGATTTAAAGACATCAAGAAATTTCGATGGGATGTTTGTCCCCTACCCCGTGGCAAGTATGAAGCCACATCAATTGCCCTAGGAGGTTTTGTAGGGATTCGACATACAAAACATCCAGAGCTAACTTATAAGCTACTCAGAAAGATATCCAGCGAAAAAATGTTAAGAGCTCTCGCCCGCATCGGCAACGGTGTCCCTTCTAATAAAAAAGCAGCTTACAGTGAAGATTTTTTAAAACCCAGCATTCCCCCCGACAGCGAGCAAGTATTCATTGATGTCCTCCCTCATGCCCGCTTGTCACCAGTCCTAACAAATTGGCGTGAGATAGAAAGCACAATAAAGGCAGAGTTAGATGGATGCTTGGTACTCAATAAGTTTGATGCCGAAACAGCATGCCGGCGAATTACCACAAAAATAAACGATTTACTAAATAGATATCGCAAGGAAAAAGAAGGACCATATGCACCGATTGGACTCTTACTGTTAATAAGTGGTTTAATCATCCTAATACTCTTAACACTTTTCTTTTTGAAAAAGAGTCTTTCCTCTTTGCGTCACAGGATTAAAGAGGAGCGTTTTGCCTTTGCATGCATCGCGTTGTGGGCAATAGGCTTTATTGCCTTCACCCTACTTCCAATGATAGGTTCGCTCGGATTATCATTAACTGTGTGGTCACCCATTAGACCCATTGAGGAATTACGCTGGGCTGGTGGTGATAATTATGTTCGCATGTCGCAAGATGAAAATTTTTTCAAGGCGCTTCAGGTAACCGCTTACTATTCACTATTGAGTGTTCCCTTGTCACTCATTGTAGCTCTAGGGCTAGCTTTATTGGTACAACGCGGCTTTGTGATGTTTCGCACGATCTTTTACCTCCCAGTTATTGCGAGTGCAGTTGCTGTAGGAATCATATGGCGGTGGATTTATGGAGAGGCATGGATCAAGCAGGAAGCACTCATAATACCTGGATTCGTTTTTATGAGCCTATGGAATGTCGGAGGTCCCATGCTTGTGTTCATTGCAGGTCTGCAATCAATCAACCCAACGCTTTACGAGGTAGCAAGGCTTGATGGCGCCTCCAAATGGAGGCAACTCATACATATCACAATTCCTCAGCTAACACCTGTTATTTTGTTCAACCTAATTATTGGTATCATCGGTGCATTTCAAACATTCGCACAGCCATACATTATGACTCAAGGAGGCCCCGGCAATGCATCGCTCTTTTACGTGCTTTATCTCTACCAAAACGCATTTAAGTTCCACCATATCGGATACGCATGCGCACTTGGATGGATTCTTTTATTGATATTGCTTTTGCTCACACTTATCTTAATGAAATCTTCACGCCGTTGGGTTCACTATGAAGGAGAAACTACTTGAAGATTTTCTGGATTATTTGTAGATGGTCGGTGCTAATTATCATCGGACTCTGTTTCCTTGCACCATTTGCATGGATGATCAATGCTTCCCTGAAGGAAGAGGGTCACGCACTGAACACTCAGATTGAACCCGCATTGAATCCACAGTGGTCGAACTATGCCAAGGCACTTGACAAGATGGGTAATAAGGAAACAGGTGGTTTTCCCAGGATCGTGTTGAATACTGTTATTATTACTGTCTTGTCAATTATATTTCAGGTAATTACTTGCTCACTTGCAGGGTATGCATTCGCAAGATTGCGGTTCAAGGGGCGTGACCTTCTCTTTGTACTCGTCCTTGCAACTATGATGCTGCCTATGCACGTTACAGTAATCCCTCAGTTTATGATCTTTCAGACGCTAGGTTGGATAGATACTTTTCTGCCTCTGGTTGTACCATGCCTTTTGGGAGGCAGTCCGTTTTTTATCTTTTTATTCAGACAATATTTTCTTACGATCCCAAAGGACGTAATAGAATCGGCAAGGATGGATGGCTGCAGCTGGTGGAGTATCTACAGAAACATCATGATGCCGCTTGCAAAGCCAATAATTGCAACAGTAGCAATCTTCACATTCCTTCATGTATGGAATGATCTGTGGCTTCCCCTTATTTATTTAAACTCTCGTGAGAATATGACGCTTACACTGGCACTTACCGAATTTACACGCCAGTTCAGAACAGAGGTTGAACCTCTTATGGCCGCATCAACAATCGTGCTCATGCCATGTCTCTTGGTCTATTTTTTCACACAGAAATATTTTATCAAGGGTATTCAGCTAACCGCGACAAAGGGTTAGCAATCATGTCAAAATTCTCTGTAAGGAAATGCTTGCCGATGCAGCTCCATATTCTTATGACTTGGCAATTTCTTACGACTTGAGTTTGCCAAAAAGCAGGTGTCCTTTATCAAGTTGAAGGAGGATTGTATACTGTGGTGTGGTATAGAGCGTCCACGAATATTCATGTTTTAACTTACGCCCTTCCAATGGATATGCTGTCCCTGAGTATGGTTCAATGAATATACTTCCGTCCTCTTTCTGACCTTTCAATACGGGATCACTCCACTTTTTCCAGTATCTTTCCCATAATTTTTTATCTTCAGTGTAAAAAAATGCCAAACCGCACCAGAAGAGGTGATAGCACGCCCCATGATGAGAAGTAATGATGCGGTCACCATATTTATCAGCCACCTCTTTGGCCTTCTCATAGGTTTTTGCCTTTGAGAGTCCAAGAAGATACATCGGACATAGAGCTGCCACGGTTCTACCAAGCGCTGCATTTAAAATATTAGTCCGTGCCAGATTACTAGGCATATTCATATAATATATAAAAGTTCCTGCCGCACTTTGAAGTTCACCTTGTTCATAAAATTTACGGGCCTTGTCAAATATTTCCTTTTTAACTTTGATTCCGACATGATCAAGCAAAAGAAGCGCTACAACGGCGTTCGTAGTCACATATGTCATGCCGCCCTGTTCAGATTCTATATAATTCCAACCGCCATCTTTTTTCTGGATATTGATTAACAGTTCCAAGATCTTTTCCAATATTTCCTTCAATTCATCGGTTTTTTCAGAATGGTAAACATGAGCAAGGAAAATTGCTGCTCCGACAATTTCCTCGGGTATGCAATGGTACCTAGGTTTCACTTCCTTATTCAGAACCTGCCTTGTAAATTTCATAACAGCCTCTCTCGCCTTGGTCAATTCTTTTTGATAGGGCCCCTCTTTGCTAGTCGAGCCACTGGCCATGAGCGCCAAGCCATTTATCGAGTTGATGAAAAGGGGATAAAAATCAATGTCAAAAGGGACCCATGTTCCATCCTCCCTTTGTTTTGAAGCAATAAACTTTAGGGCTTTCTCAACTGACTGCTCACTGCCAAGACAGATCTTACCTGTCTGATTATTGCTGCCATGCGCAACCCAACCAATATGTATACAAAGCAATACTAATATAGGGAGCAAGGTCACTCTACATTTAGAGTTGTGCTGAAGCGCTGGGATGAGGGCTTTCATTCCTAGTTTACCGTACTGTAACCGAAACACGGTAATGTTGTATATTTTCCGAAACGACACCCAGAAAGCCTTTATGCGAGCAAATATTTGCAATTTTGGAATAAACGCAACATTACCAAACATGGGCTAATTCCGTAACGAAAAAAACATTTCCTGTGAATGGTATGAATCCCATGGTGTTGCAGCGGAGCGGGAGTTTGAATCCCGCTCCGCATTATGATTACTTTTTGTTTAGATCTTCGAAGCTTTTATAGTATTGCTTGATCTTTTCTCTCCACTCTGGTGGAAAGTCATCAATTCCGTTGCGGTCCTTCATTACGGCATCTCTTACCTTTGGAGGCAAGTCGCCCCAACGGGCTGTCCTAGATGCCATATCTTTGAACACGCTTGGAGGATCTGTCCTGTTAGGATTGTAAGGCGATGTTGCTGGATCACCAGGCATCTTTGGAGCCTGGTTACCATTGCCCTTACCCGGGCCATCTCCTTCTCCGTTACCTTCGCCCTCACCAGGGCACTGACCGTCGCCCGGTCAGCCTTTGCTGTTAGGTCAGGACTGGGAGTGTTTCTCTGTGAGCGCCTTGATTATGGCTGCAAGACCATCGATAGCATCTTGTTCATGCTTCTCGGCCTTTTTGAGCTCTACCTTTGGTTTATCCTTGGCAGAGTCATGCAGTTTCTCCTCCGCCTTCTTCATGTCCTGGAGGATATCTTTCATCTCCTCCACGAACTTTTCCGCCTGAGCGAAGGCAGAGAGACCATACGCAAGCATAGCCACGCTCACGACGATCCCTGCTAGTTTCATAAAACCCTCACACAATGTGCTGCCCGGCACCAAAAGGTACCGGGCAGGAATTTACTATTCTTCTCTATTTTCCTTTTCTTCTTCTGCAATACGCTCTTCAAAGTTCTTTATGAACTCCTGGAATAGCTCAGCAAGCTGACCCTGCTGATTCTTCAGGAGCTTGAGCATCTGTTGCTCGAGCTGTGTAACATCCTTTGGGTTATCCTTTACCTTCTGTTCAAGAGCTGTTGTCTTTTTAAGCAACGACTCTTGCATTATTTTGAAGAGGTTTAGCTGGACCTCATCAGGAACCAGAGGTTGTTTCTTAGGTCTCTTTGGCTTGCCATCACCTGGCTTGCTGTCGCCCGGCTTTTCCTCGATCTTCTCTTTGTAGATCAGATCAAAGGCGTCAATGAGTTTCTTGAGCTGGCTTACGATATCATCTTCAAGCTCTTGTGTAGGTTTGTCTACCTTTACCTTCCTTAAGAGATCTATCACTAGCGCCATATCATCAATTATTCTCTGAAATGCAAAGATGAAGATTACAACATTCTCAGTTGCAAGTTTATCCTTGAGATGCTCCATCTCAACCTTGAGAGTCTCCTGATCCCTTGAGAGATCATTAGACTTCATATTGTGTTCTTGAGTTATCTTGCCGCTGAGTTTCTTTATATCCCCATCTACCTCCTTAGTCTTGGAGTTTATAGCCAGCTGTTTTTCGAGGATCTCTTTAAGTCTTGTTTCGATGTACCTTATTGCCTCTGCCTCTGTCTCTTTGCGCGCCTCATCTCTCTCTTTTTCAAGCTCTTTCTTGGCCTTCTCAAGCTCTTCCAAGGCCCTTTCCACTTCCCTCTCTACTTTTTTAGGTCTCTTTTCCTGTGCGTTCTGAGCCGCACCGCCCTGTGCATCTGATGCACCCTTTAGTGCGTCACCGGCAGGAGGGATCTGTGGATTAAGCTTATCAACTTCCTTGTTAAGATTATCTGTAAGTTCTTTATTCTTGAGTTGTTTCTTGGCAAGATCATCAAGCTCCTCATCCTTCTTTTCTGCCTCTTTCTCAGCATCCTCTTTTGCCTTGTTGAGCTTCTTCCAGGCATCTTCCATCTTACTAGCAGATGATTTTTGAGACGAATTCGCACCCTTGCTATCTGATGGATTGGATGGATTATTTGATGGCTTGCTCAACTCTTTCTGTGCATCCTGCATATCTTCCTTTGCGCCCTGATCTGGTTTTGAGCCTGATGGTTTGCTCAGCTTCTGATTTGCATCTTCAAGCTGCTTTGCTAAATCCTTCTTACCTTTATCTTCAAGCTCTTTCTGCTTTTTCTCAAGCATCTTTGTCAGCTTTTCAAGTTCCTGCTCGAGTTTTTTCTGATCTTCCTTTGTCTTTTCTGTCTCTTTTTCATTAGTCTTGGGGTCCTTGAGCTCTCTCATTGCATCCTCAAGCGCCTTCTTTGCATCGTTGAGATTTTTAAGGGCTTCATCCTGATCACGCTTAGCCTGAGGAACATTAGGTTCCTGAAGACCCTGCTGGGCCTGGTTCATTGACTGGGATGCCTTTTTCATAGCATCGGCAGCCTCTGAAGCCTTTTGTCCTGCACCTGAGTTACCAGACTGACCAGCCTGCTGAGCAGCATCACCCAGTTTGCCTGAGCTCTTACCTGCTTGGTCGCCCAGTTTGCCCTGTTGATCTGCCTTTTGGCCAAAACCTTCTTTACCTGCCTGAGCCAGCTGGTTTGCCTGCTGATCAATGGCATCTTTGGCCTTTTTCAAATTCTCAAGTGCCTGATCCTGACTCTTGCTGGCATCTCCACCTTTTCCCTGTGAAAGGCTGTCCTTGGCATCCTTCATATTGCCCTGGGCCTGCTTTGTATTATTTGCAGCGCCTTCCATTGCTTTTTGTGTAGTTGGTGATGTTCCTTTCTTTGCGTCATCAATCTTCTTATTTAGATCATTTGTCTTTTGCTCGATATCCTTTTGCTTGCTTGTAAGATCGTCTATATTCTTTTGCTCTTTTGACTTTGCCTCATCGAACAGCTTCTTCACCTCATCACGAGCCTTTTTAAGACTATCAATGGATTCTTTCTGGAAATCGCTTGATAGTTCTGGATTTTTACGGCTGAGGTGATCTGAAGAATGCTTCATCTTCTTAAATGCCTCTTCCAGTGCCTCTCTGGCCGGTTTCTTCTGTCCGTGATCCAGTCCAGGCATGTTATAGAATTTGTTTCCTGTATCCCAAAGCTTGTCTCCGAGTTTATCCTGCGACTGTTCTAGCTTGCCATAATCAGGATCTTTCTTATCTTTTTCTGTCTTGGTGTCTTTTAAAATGTTTTCCTGATCCTTGATAAGCTGATCCAGTTCCTTGAGCACATCATCAAGGCCACCAAGTTTCTCAGTTGCATCTTTTGTATCCTTTTTCAGTTTATCCTGATCTTCTATCAGCTTTGCCATCTCATTTGAGAGATCTGTTAGTTTTTTGAGGTCCTCTGACTGCATCTGATGCGTCTCATGATTAAGCTTTGTTTGCTCTGCTATCATTCTGTTGATGTTATCCAGCTCTGCCTGGAGGTCTTTCATGAGCTTTTCTTTATTTGCAATATCTGTCCTGTCTGCAAGTTCCTTCTGGGCCTTGATAAGCTCCGCGAGCTTATTAATCATGTCCTGAAGGTCCTTTGCATCCTTGTTGATGTTTTCAATGTCTTTTTTGATCTTCTGCTCTTCCTTGATGATCTTTTCGAGCTCGGCGATGTGCTTATTCAAAAGATCTAACTTGTCGTCTTTAGACTTGTCTGCGATGGCCTCGAGTATCTTTATTATTTCCTCTACCAATAAGAGGAGTTTTGCCTTTGCGTCGTCGGCCTTTCCAAGAGTACCATCCTTGACGAGCGCTCTAAAACCGTCAAGCGCTGTGATAAAGTCCTTTTCAGAGATTAGTTTTTTGACCCTTTCTAATCTGTCGATATTTGCAGGGTCTTTTTCTATCTTAAGAACAGTGTCTATCTTTTTTATCAGTTCGTCACCGATTTTCTTAAGAAGCTCAAGTCTGTCCTGCGGTTGACTAGCGGAAGGAAGCGCCATCAGGCCGAATATCATTACGGCCATTAGGGCTATCGAAAGTTTACGCATAGCTTATCCTCCAAAATTCTCTATTACCCTTCTAGGGACCCTTGAAAAATTCCTTTCATCTATATATATTAGACACCTAAGACCCAAAAAAGGTTCGCGAAAAAAAAAAAAAAGAGACTCGGAATGGTCACTTTTTTAACCCTCAAAATTTCGCTAAAAACACAGTTATTCCT
>SBBU01000176.1 GCA_005239585.1 Planctomycetaceae bacterium | reverse complement strand
TATCGCAATTCCTAGAGTGTGTCCAACTTTTGTAAAACTTTTTCCATTATTTTTCGATCCGCGGGAACTTTTGGTTGTATTTATGACTACTCAAAGTAGACAAATGAATTGTATCCTTGAATAAATATTACCTGCCACTAAAATACTTTTAGATGGCAAAGCTAAAGCTATACGGTTTTTTTCACCTAAACCTTGCCTATTCTTCAATCCCAGAGGGTCATTTCAAACTAATAATTGAGCGATGTTATTGGCCTTTGCTTAAGCTAATTGAGGGGTTAAATATCCCTCTTGGCATTGAAGCTCCAGCACATACATTGATGCAAATTAATAAGATTGATAATCAGTTCATAACAAAGCTCATACAACTATGGCAGGAAGATAAATGTGAATTCATAGGCTCTGCGTTCACGCAATCTATATTTCCACTCATACCGGCAAGAATTAACAGGGAAAATCTCTTAATTGGAAAGAAATATTACGGAGAAGTACTGGGTCGAGTTCCATCTACTGTTCTTGTAAACGAGCAGTGTTATTCACAAGGACTTCCATCACTCTATTTAGAAGCGGGATATAAGAATCTGATTGCAGAATGGAACAATTCATACAAATACAATAAATACCCAAAGGATTACCAGCATTATCCCCAAGTCGTAGTAGGGGCAGATAATGCCAAGATGAACATCATATGGAATAATTCCATTTCCTTTCAAAAATTCCAAAGATGTGTGCATCAGGAGATAGATATTGATGATTACAGTAATTATTTGGTAGAACACATCGGCAGTGATGAAAGAGCGTTTATTTTGTACGGTAACGATGCCGAGGTATTTAATTATAGACCAGGTAGAACACCGCCTCAAATGGATGAATTTCAGATTATGCAAAGTGTATTTAAAACTATTTCAGGCGATTCAAGATTTGAAATCATTAAACCAACTGAGGTAGTAGAGTACTTTAAGAACCATCCAAAAGCAATGAAGGAAATAAGATTAGAATCTACAGAGAATCCAATCCCTTGCAAAAAACAAGAGAAATATAATGCCTCGAGATGGGCGGTCTGTGGCAAAAACAACTCTGTATTGAATTCAAAGTGTTATAAAATTTATGAGACAGGAAATATAAGGGAACTCTGCTATCTGTGGGCAAGTGATTTCAGATCATTTACTACAAATGCCAAGGCTGAAGACTGTAAACAAAAGCTTCAGTCTATGGAACCAATCCCCCAAAAAAAACAAACAGGATACGACCGTTTAAAGATTATCAAAAAAGACAAACGAGAGATCATCATAGAACACGATGTGATAAAACTTGTTCTGGATAAAGATAGGGGGCTTGCTGTCAGATCTTTAATATTCAAAGAGATATCAAATTCTCCATTGATTGGGACTATACCACATGGTTATTACGAAGACATATCATATGGGGCCGATTTTTACTCTAGCAACATTATAATTGTTACTCGAGATGGGAGAAAAATTACGGATCTTTCACCTGTTGAGCCGATCATTGAAGAAGACTCTATCTTCTGTACTTTGGAAACACCTGTCGGAATACTTGGGAAGGGTTATCACATACATGATAAAGGAATTACTCTCTTTTATAAGTTAAACCTAAATAATCTTGAATCCTGCTCATTTAGACTTGGTATTATAACGCTATTGCCAGTAGCATTCGATAAGGATAACTTGTTCTTTGCCACACACAACGGAGGCCGTCAGATTGAAAGGTTTTCTCTCAATGGAAAAAGAGTTCGTCAGGATGAAGCGGTAAGCCAGCTAGTCTCTTCTTCAGGGTGTCTGGGGGCAACTGAAGGATGGATAGCAGTTGGCGATAATAAAAAGGCTATCAAAATCAGCTCAGATAGAAAGGATCTATATCCAGTACCAATGATAAGTTACGAAGAGATTGACGATAGCTTTTTCTTCAGGGTATATCATTCTATAAGTGAACTAGACGAGACAGCGAATGCAAAATGGGATGGTCATTATTCTCTCTCTTTTACCATATCTCCAATTGAATCAAGTAAGATAATTTAGTCAAAAAGACCCATTTTAGCTACAGAATAGTACTTGGTAATAATTTTCGAGGCAGAACCATATACAGGCAAGGCGAATGATGCTATTAGCATTCTAAAGATTGAACCTGTAACCAATAATGTCCTGGCTAATAGTCGAGAGCCTATTGAATAATATTTTTTTATAAAGCGCCAATCAGCCTGAATTTGCATGGTTTCAAGTCCAAATCTGTTTGGGTGTTTTAGAGAACTTTGTCCACTGTAATGTATGACCACAGCACTTGGTTCATAGTAAACATTCCATCCAGCTTTTTGGACTCTTTTGCAATAGTCAATATCTTCAAAATACATAAAGAGACTTTCATCCATATTACCGACTTTCTTAATTGCTTCTTCTCTTATTAGCATGCATGAACCGGAGACAGCATTTACTTTGCGTGGCAACAAATGATCCCAATATCCCATTGTTTGTCTGCTGAAGATCGGGTGATTCTTTCCAAAACGCTTTAGGAGAGACATTGAATAGAATAAAGCAGATACAGAAGGAAATTCTCTTGCGCATTCGAATTGGATCTTTCCATCCGGGTATTTTATGCATGGACCCACGATACCAACGTTTGTATTGATTTCAAATATATGTAATAGCCTCTTAATGGTATTTTCATTGACAATAGTATCTGGATTCAATAAGAGTACATGACCCTTATTCTCACATAGGGCCTGATTCACAGCCTGTGGAAATCCTAGGTTATTTTTATTTTCTCTGAGGTTTATTTTTGAAAAACGGTCTTTGATTGCCTGCACAGTTCCATCTGAAGAGGCATTGTCAATCACGAAAATCTGGGTTGGAATGTCCCTTGTTGCTTGCTCTAACGACTCTAAACACCTGCACAGGAGATCTTTAACATTCCAACTAATAACTATAATGTTAAGCATTTATAATACCTTTTCAAAAACCCTGATTTACGCACTTAGCCCTGACTATCGAGTGAGCTGAATGGTTGCTCATTCAGGTATTTTCCAAACGACATAAATCTTTATTTCCTTAATCTTACAAAGTATATTCATTCAGACCAAATGACAAAGATTTTAATAATAGGTACAGCCCCGGGGCACCTTCGTACAAGGGGTAGGGCAGAGGCAAGAGGGTACAGGACCTGGCAGCTTACAGAACCTTTGATTTCAAAGCAGCATGATGTCTATCTGATAGGAGATAATAGCTTCGAAGACATCTCAAAACAGCAAAATAATTTTCACTTTGAATCATATAATCTGTTAAGTAATCTCAAAAGAGTAAAAAAAGCCTGCTCAAGATTCAAGCCGGACTGTATTATCGGGGCTGCATTTCTAGGCAGCTTAGTAGCGGCCAGCATTAACTATAATGTGCCAACTTGGATGGATATTTACGGAGATCCTATTACTCAAGATCAGCTTAGGATGTGGGGAATTAATTCCATAAGAGGACAACTGACAGTAATAGGTTTCGAAGAAATGATACTTACAAAGGGAGATATTTTTTCTACCTGTTCGACTCCACAAAAATATGCCTTGATTGGAAAGCTTTCACGTATGGAGAGACTTGTTCCTAGGGCTCTCGGTTACGATTTTGTCTACGCTATGCTTCCGGGCGGCAAGCTTGTTAAAAATAAACCTAATGAAAAGATCGTACGTGGAAAACGAGTTAATGACGATGCTTTCATAGTCTTATGGACGGGTGGTTATAATCTGTGGGCTGATGTACATACTCTGGTTAGAGCATTAGAAATCGCAATGGATGATAACAAAACGATTAAATATGTATCTGTTGGTGGTCCTGTAGTAAATAAGAACCAATATGATCAATTTGTAACACTTGTTGACAAATCAAGACACAAGGAAAGATTTATAGTACTTGACTGGCTGCCCCATTCACAAATGGATGCGTTATGTGCAGAAAGTGATGTAGGGATCACTACCAATTCAAACTGCTATGAAATTTTACTAGGCAACAAAACTAATCAAATAGCAATGATTTCAGCGGGGCTTCCTGTAATAACTTCTGACGGTTGTGAACTAAGTCAGCTTCTCGATAAATTGGGTGCTGCAATTTCAGTACCTATTGGCGATTATAATCAACTTGCAAGGGCAATTTTACAAGTAGCAAATAATCGCAAGTTACGCGAAGAAATGAGTCAAAAAGGCCTGAAAGTGGTTGAAAAGGAGCTTTCGTTTGACGCCACAGTTAAACCACTTTTAAGTTGGGTTCAAAGGCCAGCATTTGCCCCAGATAAATATAAACGAAACTTCCTCACTTCTCTTGAAAACAGGTTGAGATGTGCTATAAGAAAGATTCAGCTTCGGCTGCTTTTAAAGATCAAACCGAAATAATATAGCACCAAACACACCCAACCGATTATTCTATAAATAAGTTAAATGCTGCTTGACCATTCTTCGAAATATATTTAACATACAATATAGGAATAAAGATGAAATCATTCAAAGATGTACAGAAGGATCGTAGTTCATTTCAGCGAGACATAACAGTAAACAGTGTTCATCGCTCGTCACTTACAGTCCCTGAGATCACAGGCTCAGTGGTAGACATTAGTTTTTTGAATCATTTTCTAATCAAGCGTGGATATAAAGACGTAGCATGCAGAATCACAGGAGTCGATCCAGATGGTGCAAAGATAGATAGTAAATTGTTACGATTAAATGAACCCAAAGTATATACGTTTGCTCTTAGTGAAATGTTCAATCGACCAGCAGCAACTTATATGATAGAATTTTTTGCCGCTGAAAACTTGTTTGTCCCATATCCGGCGGTAATGGTTAATCATCACAATAATCGTTTCTGCAATACTGTTCATGCATACAATAGACTTCTTAACGATGTATTTGAGGAAGATTCTATTAATAACATACAGACATCAGAAGCCTCAATAGATGTTAAAATAGACTCAGAAATTGATACTTTTATGCTGTTTACTGCAGGTCCTCAAAGATGTAAGGATAATCTCTTTATTGAACTATTGGTAAACGGCAGGCGATATGAAAACGTATCGATATTAGATGTACCTCGTTTTTGCAATAAAGAGGTATCGTTACGATCTGTTTTTCCTCATCTAACTGGTGAAACAACAGGCATTCTAAAGGTACGCCAACCTCGGCAGTTTCTATGGTACGGAAGAATGCTTGCTGGTA
>SBBU01000201.1 GCA_005239585.1 Planctomycetaceae bacterium | reverse complement strand
GGTTTGGAAGGACCAAAGGCGAACCAGTAGCCAATGGTAAAAAAGATGGGACAAAAATTTGGATTATAAGCGGGGCGACTGCCCTCTTAAATTCGTGCATTATATCCTTAGGAAGGGCAAAATCAGCAGGGTTTGAAGTAAGTGACAAACCATTTGCGCTTGCCAAGGATTACTACAATACGTATGTGGTTACAGAGGGAAAATATGCAGGTACAATGAAGTATGATCAACACAATCACTTTGCCGGCGAGCCACGAAGAGGTCGAACCATTGCATCCATACTTGCTCTCATGAATCTTGGTATTCATAACGATGAGAAATTTAAGGGAATTCTCGAGTTGGCCCGTAAAAATTATGACAAGACAGGAACACATCACACGCCATCTCTACACACAACACTATGTGCCTTTACCTTTTACACACTAGGGAAAGATGATTGGAAGAAATTCGTCGAGGCTAATTTTGACAAGATCATTGCTCATCAGAAAGAAGACGGGAGCCTCGATAGGCTATGGGACGACAAGGAACTAAAGTACCAGCAACCAGAACAGGTAATGACACCCAATGACACAAAATATGGAGCAAACTGGGCAACAGCGCACTTTGCCTTGATCTTGCAGATCGCAAATGGACATGTGAAACTCTTCACCAAGTCCTAAGGGCCTTGTGAAGCTAACACTAAAAAATTGTTCCACCTAATGTTGTCGTCATTTTGTCGGAATAAATATTATTGACCATTCGTTTTAGTTACTGTAACCGTAACCATTCGAAAGAAAATTTTACTGGAGGGAAAAAAATGCGTACGATGCTTATCGTTGCTGTGCTCACAGCAATTTCGTTCCATCTTGTATCGTGTCAATCGGCACAACCAACCCAGCAATGCCAGAGTTGTACGGACTCGAAGGCCAAAAACGGCTGGTGCGACGGCTGCAAGGTCGGTTTCAAACCTGATGGTACAACAACCAAGTGTAAGATGTGCCACACTGGTATCACTGGAAAGAACGTGTGGTGCGATGGATGCAACAAGGGATACGTCAACGGCAAGGGCGTAAAGTGCAAGGGTTGCTTCACCCAGTCTACTGGCGGTACAAAGTGCCCTACATGTTCCAAGTAGCCATAGCAAGAAGAAAAATTTTGAAAACGTGTTTTCAAAATTTTTGGGGATCAAATAGGCTCTCTGTATCGCATTTCACCCCTTTCAGATAAAACTGCCAAGGGTAAAGGTTGACAACCAGTCAATGGTTATGCTGTGCGGGGATGATCGACGCAATTTTGTGATACTTCTACGAGAAAAAACTTAGGGTATCGTTTTTCTTAAATGCTGAGCTGTCTCCACGAGACGTCGGAGCTTTTCACGGGTAACATCAAGCGGTACGTGCTGGAATCCACACTCTGAGGTTAAAAGGAGTCGATCAGGTGTAAAATAGTCCAGAGCTGGTTTTGTTCTACGTGCAACCTCTTCAAGCGACTCGATATCATCACTTCGCTGGTCAATAACTCCGACAGCAAACTCTCCCTTGAATTTCCAGGAATCCCATATCGTCATCATATTATAGCTAAGCGTGCAGTGCTCCAGACAAACCTGATCCACATCAGCAATTCGGAATGCCTCTACAAGATCCTGGTACTTGGTATTATATCCCCGCTTTCGATAGGCATTACCACAACAAACATGAAGCCCGATGCGGATCCCCAGGCCTTCACTGGCCTGTTTAAGAATTTCAGCCGCCCACACTGCCTCGTCAGGGAATGCTGTCCATGCCGGTTCATCAAACTGAACAAACTCACAGCCGGCTTGAACAACCTCCTTTAGTTCTGCGTTAAGCAACTTTGCATAGGCTTGTGCAAGATCTTGATCGGTCGGATAGAGATCCTTGCGGGCATTGTTTGAGAACTTGGCCAGCATATGGGGGCCAGTGCAGGTCAATTTTACTTGAACGTCTGGTGGAGCTGCCTGCCGCGCCACTTTCCAGTCATGCGCCAGTTCAATCCGAGGATTTTCAATCTTTCCTACAACCTTGGCAATCTCGATCCCAAATCCTAACGGCCCATATTTGCGATACTCCATCTCCTCGAAACTCACACCGTCCAATCGCTTCTGAAAAAAATAATACATATTTTCTCGACGCCCCTCGCCATCGGTCACTACATCAAGCCCTGCATTCACCTGATCTGTAACAGCCCACCTGATAATTTCATCCGCCTCCTCACGGGAGAGGGTCGGCTTTTTCATAGTATCGCCCGGTTGCCTTGGACGCGGATAACTGCCTGTGACAGTAGTTCGAAACGGTTTTATAGCCATATCCTAATTCCTTTTTCCAATGAACGATCCTGTAGCAAGCTGCAGGATGTCCAGTCGATAAACGTTCATGGGCCGAAGACCATGCTACAACGGTTTCGACCAAGCAAAGTCCCGACCGATAGTCGGGACGAAGCTCCGGATGCCCCGACCAATGGTCGGAGCATCTATCGAAGGCCAATCAAGTCTGGCCGACGGACCTTTTCAATATGCGCTTTTATACCATCAACCATCGAGCGCATCGATAAATTTAACTCCTTTTGGATACGTGTATCATCCATTCTATAGATAAAGGGCGACATTGGCAGATCATCGCGGAATATAATCTCCGCCGAGGGGATTACCTGACGAACAAGTGCAGCAAGCTCTGAAGCCTTTATTGTGTGACCCCCGCTGTTATAAACACGATGAATCAGAGTAGATTTCTCTGAAAGACGATACATTTGTTCGGCAAGATCCTCAACGTAGATAAAACAGCTAAGATCATGCGCAGGAAATGGGAGGGTAACCGGTTTACCTAATGCGGGCAGTGTCGCAAAGTCACTTGCCCAAGCTGTCGTACCACGCTTTCGACCCGGTCCGTAAACTATGGGTGCACGTAAAGAGATAATTTCCGTCCCAAATCTCGCCTCATATTTTGCAGCCAAATGTTCGTTTAGAAGCTTGGATAGGGAGTAGTTCAGGATATGGTCCTTTGGGGCACAAAAATCATCTTCCTTAACCGGCCGGTCTCCATAGACAGACTGGTTTCCATAGACTGATTCAGAGCTTAAAAACAGAATTCGTGGTATCCGATGTTTACCCCCCTCTTCAAAAACATTTGCAGTCCCCAACGTATTTACACGCATTGCCGTTGGAGGATCCTTTTCCGATTCAGCCCCCATTATGTAAGCCAGATGCACGATTCGGTCGATCTCAGGATGATCACGGAAGACCCCAGAAACTTGGTTTTGATCGCTTACATCACATTCAATAATTTTAACACCAGATGGAAATCCCTTGATAACATCCGGATCAGGAAAACGGTCGGCACAGATCACATTTTGATCGTGCTGTAACAGGTTATGAACGACAAAAGAACCTACAAAACCCGTACCGCCTGTAACCAAAAAGTTCATGGAGAGTGGATATTATCAGCCTGGCCAAGTGAAATCAATCGACAAGAGCACGCCTAAAATATGAGCAGGTTTTTCTTATTATTTTCCTTCTTAAGGTCCACCGGTACGGAGCCTGTATACCTTATTCTTTCTTTTTTTTGGGTGGAAGCACGAAATCTTTATAGTCAGGGACATATCCATTAGGGACAAGGCAGACCTCTTTTCGCTTGAGATCGAATGTGGTCCTGAACTGACAAAAGTAATTGTTGCCGACTGAACCATTCTTTCCAGACTTGGCGCCCTGCGAAGGCGGATCTGTTACGGCAACCTGCAGCTTTTCTGTAATATGGTCCTTCAGCCCAAAGTCAGCCTTGGGATTTTTCTTTCCTTTTTCAGGCTCCAGCTTCAATTCCGCGCCGATTTTTTTAGAGACACAAGTCAGATTTGAACCTGTGTCAAGAAGGATTTCAAATGGACCCTTTTCATTAATCCAGATTTCCGCGTAAGGAAGGCTTCGCGATATCGTTATAGGAAGTGTGTGCTTTGGATCCATCTCCTTTTTTCTCGCCCCCTCATCGTCTATCGGGGCAAAAGTTACCGATGTGTCTTTGAAATCGATGGTGACAAGGTAAAGCTGGATAAAATCGGTCCCGATGATGCCATGAACTGGCGTTGCATCTTTGGGGTGCTTTGACATTTCGTTTACTTTAATTACACGAATAGATTGATCCTTGCGTGACACTGTTCCCAGTGAAAGCGTAGCCTGTTCTCCGTTGGAGATCCCTGTCTCCTTGGCTGTTTCAGGGAAAACCAGAGTTACATTAGTGCCGGTATCAAAAATAAAGTTATAGGGGCCCTTGTCGTTAATCTTTCCTTCAACGAGGATCTGTCCTATCGAAAGCGTGAACGGGATCTTAATCGCCTTGTCCTCTTGCTTTGTTTCCTGCTCTTTAGCTTGCCAAGTCCAAGAGACCAAGGTCATAACCAGCGCCACTAAACCAAGCGACCGAATCCTTGTTACACCATTTGATTTTGTCATATCAATCCTCTCTAAATTTTTCTCCTTAAATTGTATTTCTTTTCACCTGCTCTTCAACTCTTCAAGGGTTTGCAATCTGAAAGGGTTTGATAAAGCCCACGCCTTTATAGACGTGTTCTTCGCCAAGGCAGATAAATATTCTCAAGATTTATGTATGAACGATTTTCCTATCGTTTCTCTTGGCGGAAGAGAGTCCCAAAGTGGAAAGAATAGTGTCATAGGATGGCCTTCAATTCGGCTTCTAAAAAACGATTCATGATCCCACTCGATCCTGGCCATCTCGAGCAGAGAGCTGATAAATTCAAGATGGCCCGATTCCCTCGCACGTCTGGCCGCATCTTCATACTCTTTGACATTTTTACTTTCAAGTTTGCCAGCGACATACATTGGCAAAAACCAACCTACAATATTGCACGATAGGCCAACGATACGACCGATGACCGCCGACCTTAGCTCGCGATAAGCAAATGGCTTTGCCCCAACCTCTTTTAGCATAGCGCCTACAATCATGCGATGATGCCATTCATCTTCTTCGATCTGGCGGATTCGTTCACGCTCATACGAATCTTTGACAGAGTGCCAATGACCACGATAAGCATATGCTGCCGCCAACTCCCCGGAATAGGCTGATCTCAATAATTGCACTAGTCCCTTTAACAATGCCTGTTGCTTCACAACATGCTATTATACAGGAATTCAGACCAAACGTTTCACTCGCTTTCAAGCTTATAAATCTTAGATGTAAAATTGCCGTTTCCAGTTTTATTTCTTTACAATAAATGTTACAATTCTAAATGTGAGGCCTAGAAAAAGTTCTCTACTTGTGCTGGCGCTCGTGTTCAGTCAGGAGGCCGATGTCGCTCGCATTGAAAAGGCATTCAAGGCAGCGCGACCAGACAATAGTGAACTCTCTATTTTCATGCTAGACTGGGCCTCTTCACTCAACGATGCCAAAACCCGAGCAGCCAAGGAAAAGAGGCCGATCTTCTTTGTCAGCACAGTACAGCTCAAGGAGGCAGGCAGCCTCATAACGGGCCACTGCTGAGCAAACTCGATGCACGTGAGAGGGGGTGCCCTCTCCAATTCAAAGGTTGTAGAGGCTCTACAACCGTTTATAGTAAGTTACTGGGGACAGTCCAATAATGAGGAAATTCCAAAGGACATAAAACCATTATATGAACAAACAGAGGATGGACCAGTAACAAATGTCCGCTGCTTTGTGATGGATCCAGACGGAAAAATGATTCACTGGTTTTACGGATTCCCAGATAAGGCCCAGAATCCAACACACCATACACCAAAGCAGGTAGAGGACTATTACGTTTCAGAGATCAAAAAAGCAACAGCGAAACTAAAAATTGAGGGACGAAAGAACGAACTAAAGCTGCCAGATACTTCTGACGGTGTGAGGATGTATATACGCGTAAAAAGTCCAATGCAGGGTAGTTACAACATACCTGTTGTTCAGGTCGTGGAAAACAAGGCCGAGTGGGATACATTGTCATACCCTTCTTCTGAAACAAAGATTGATGCAGGAAAGTTGGCTCGGTGGTTAAACCTTTGCTATCCGCCGGGAGTCAACGAGCAATTAAAACCATACGACAAGGTTGAGGGCACAATCATACTTAAATCTGCAGGCAAGGATAGCAAGCATCGGTATGCAATTCTTTCTGGGAAAATTAAACTTTCCATATCTGAATCAACTGACCATCCTTTCGAAGGAACTTTCGAGGCAGTACTAAAATACAAACTTGATGAAGCGAAAGTAGTATCGCTTCAGGGTGTTGTCAGTGGAAATTACCCGCGCAAAGATCCATTTCGCGGCTGGAAAGATTGGCCTCTGACAGCAGCAATCGAATCCCGGCCAAAGTAGCACTTGCGCTCTTTACCATAATTCAGAGACTCACTATAGAAAAGCACAACTCCTGCCCCAGATGTTGCAATTCACGCATAAATTTAGAGAATCCTTATCGATCGGAGATCCAATGAGCAATAATATTGTCATAAGCACGGATATTATAATTGAACAACTGCTCGACGCGAGAAAAATAGAGTTGGAACTCTTGTCCGATCTATCAGATGAGCAGATGTTCGGGCCCAAGATGCACTTTGTAGAACCACCTATCTGGGAGATGGGTCATGTAGGGTGGTTTCAGGAATACTGGATTCTTAGAAACCTCTACAAGGAAAATCCCCTCCTTAGAAATTCCGACTCGATTTATGATTCTTTCAATGTATCCTACAAGTTGAGATGGGACCATCTTTACCCTTCAAAGAAGGAGAGCCTCGATTTCATAACAAAAGTGCTTGAAAAAACAACCAATCGTATTGAAGAGCGAGAACCTACAAAAGAAGAGGCCTACTTTTATCAGCTTGTCGCATTACATGAGGATATGCACAGTGAAAATCTTACATTGATAAGACAAACACATGGCTATCCAATTCCACATCTGTCAATCCAGAAGATAACAACTCCTCCCGAGATTGATTACAGTTTCAAATCGCACGATGTTTACATCCCCGGTGGGACGTTTATGCTAGGGGCTTTGCAAGATGAACCATTCGTATTCGATAATGCCAAGTGGGCACATCCTGTAACGGTCAACCCTTTTCAGATATCTGCAACACCTGTAACAAATATTGAATTTATTTCATTTGTTGAAGATGAAGGATATCAGAATCGAAATTTCTGGAGAAAAGATGGTTGGGATTGGCGAAGGCGTGAAAAAGCAGACCATCCAGTCTTCTGGCACAAAGATTCAGACGGAAAATGGTACTGGCGCCGCTTTGGGAGAATGGTCCCTCTTGAACCGTATCATCCCGTTTGTCACGTAAACTGGCACGAGGCAGTGGCCTACTGCAGATGGGCAGGACGAAGGCTCCCCACAGAAGCCGAATGGGAAATGGCAGCAAGCTGTGAGCCAACGCCTGATGGCCGCGGGATAACTAGCCGCAAAAGACGCTTCCCGTGGGGAGACGAACCACCTACTCCTGACAGGGCAAATCTCGATTACCAAAGACTAGGAACAATAGATGTTCGAGCGCTCGCCGCTGGTGATAGCGCACTTGGTTGCAGACAAATGATAGGTAATGTATGGGAATGGGTAGAAGACACATTTCAGCCATATCCCGGCTTTATTGCAGACCCATACAAGGAATACTCACAACCATACTTTGGAATAAAAAAAGTTCTGCGAGGCGGCTGCTGGACTACGAGATCACGTCTTATTCGCAACACATGGCGCAATTTCTACATGAAACAGAGGCGCAATATTTTCTCCGGCTTTCGAACCGTAGCATTGTAATCTGACCAACAAAGTAAAGTGTCTCCACAGCAAGCGATGGGGAGGTTTTACGAAATTTGCAAGAATGCCCAACCCGGAAGGTCTGGGATTTTTTACTCGCGACTCTCCACGAACTGGAGAGAAATGGAGTTTATTCAGTACCTTTTTCCAGTAGGGGGTGGGCCATCGTCGAAGCGGTGGCCCAGGTGCGATCCACAACGAGTGCAGAGAGCTTCAAGGTCGGACTCGACACGAACAGACCCTGCAAGTGCGTCCCAGAATGATGGCCAGTCGCAGGCATCATATTTAGTCTTTGAGCTGAAAAGTTCCTGTCTGCATGCAACGCAGACATATATGCCTTTCGCCTTGTGATGAAGGTACTTGCCGGTACCGGGCATCTCAGTACCTTTCTGTCGGCAAATGAAAAACTCTGCAGGAGAAAGCCGCTTCTTCCACTCTTCTTCAGTAAGTTTCAAGGGATCTTTGGTCAGGGTATTGCCGCCTAGGGTATTGCAATCTTTGCATTCCATATTACCTCCTTTTGAGTTCTGTCTCCCAGCAGTTTGACACGAAATCAGGGTTATAGAGAGAACACTAAATGCAACCAGATTAAGAGCCTATCTCAATAGGAAAAAATTGACGGCAGGTAAAAAACAAGGATAATAGGATAAGTTGACAGAGTCACAAGGAGGGGAACGGTATGGG
>SBBU01000188.1 GCA_005239585.1 Planctomycetaceae bacterium | reverse complement strand
GCAGTTTTATCGGCCACAAGCAGTGGAGGGAGTGTAACACTGTCAATAGGGGGCACCACAAGCGCCTATTTCATGGTCTACCGGTCAACAGATGGAGTGAATTTTACAAATATAGGGTGGACAGAGACAACAAGTTTTACGAATAACGGGTTAGTGACAGGCACAACATATTATTACTACGTCAAGAGCTGGAATCAGGGGCAGATATCTAATGTAGTGTCAATTATGGCCCAATAGGTCTAGCCCTTGCTCTATTGATTTCGGGCTTGTAGCACAGGGCTTTTTCCTGGGGGTTAGGGCATATCTTTTCAGCCACTTGCAGTAAAATCAGACCTCAATCGTTACAGTTTATATGCGTCTAAAGGTGCTTCTAGCATGCCTTGGGATTGGCGTTTCTTTCACACTTGCCTTCCTTTCGATGAAAACAGGTCCGGATTCTACAATAGACACTGTTAGACATACAGATAAGGTATCAGACACAGGAACAAGGCAGCAAGAGCAAAAGAAAGAGATTGTGAAAATTGACTTGACTGAGGCGGTCATTGATCTTACATCGTTTCTTCGTCACCACGACCCAATCGTCAGGCGCAAGGCAGGAGAGAAGCTAGTGAAAATAGGAAATCCGGCTGTTCAAGTGTTACTTGAAAGACTCAAAGATTCAGTGGTTAAAGGTATAGAGCGCCTTGAAATAGTAAATGTCCTAGGACAACTTAGGGCGTATGAAGCAGCTGATGCATTGCTAAAAGAATTAGACAAGGCTGATTCATATCTAAAAAGATATGTTTATAGGGCACTGGGCTCTACAGAAAACCCGGTCGTATTTGCATCGCTTTGCGATGGTCTTTCTGAGAAGGACCCATGCCTAAGATTAGCTGCGATCGAAGGACTCGGCGAGCTAAGATTGCCAGTGGCCGTGGATCCGTTGATAGCACAATTTTCACAAGATCAAGGACCGGAGGGTTTCGGACAAACTATTCGTTCGGCAGTTGTCAAGTCACTAGGATCTATTAGGGATAAGAGGGCTGTACCTTCACTTGTAAAAGAGCTAGAGGGTGAGATCAATCTATCATACCATGTTGAGGTTACAGAGGCCCTTGGCAAGATCGGCGACCCCATCGCAGCAAATCAAATTCGTGATTACTTGAAAGTGTTACGAGGTAAAGAGCCAAAGGATAAATTGGTGAAGCAGAGATGGCAAGATGCAATTGCAAAGATAGAGAAGAATTTAGCGGTATTAGAAAAGTAAGGAATGATAGTCATAAATGTTTTCATAATTTGGAGGGGATAGTCATGTACAAGAATGGATTAGTTCGCATCAAGTTGTTTATTGCGGTCATATTGCTAGTTTCACAGGTGGCATTTGTACCTAATACCAGCGGCAAAGGTCTGGCTAATCGATTTGTTATCGTGGTCAATTCGGGTCTTTATCCTTATATTCAGACGCAAATAGATACATACGTCTCTGATCTTACAAAAGAAGGCTATACACCCTTTATAAAGCAGTGGGTGCTTGCGGGGTCAACCGCTTCTGGACTCAGGAATTATTTAAAGAATGAATGGACTGGTGCTGGTTTAGTAGGAGCGCTTTTTGTTGGGAAGCTTCCAGTTGTTACAGTATCCACAGGTGAGGATTCCGGTCCATCTGACGTCTACTTTATGGATCTAGATGGAACTTTTTACCCACCCAGTGGTAGCGCAATAGTGGAGCATACTGGTTCAACTGATGCTGATATAACAGTTGGACGACTGTGGGGAAGTGTTTCTTACGGTGGGCGTACAGAGGTAGGAGTGATACAAAATTACTTTAACAAAAATCATGCGTACAGGACCGGAAATCTTAGCCTGCCTATCCGTGCATATAATTATGCAAACTCTAGTGATTGGACCTGGACCTTGAATAATAATGAATATTTAATGCATCTCATTTACAATGACGTAACAACAGATATTGGACCTTTCAGACCAGCTCGATACGAAAGTATGTATATAATGGGTCACTCAGGGGTTTTTAGCGGAAGTGAGATATTTAATTATAATCTTAAGACTCATTTCACATTTGTAAATGGGTGTGCTTCGTTTAACTTTCTACATGGTGATTCTGAAGGGGAGGCTTTGATATTTGGTGATACACATGGACTCGGCTCATTTGGGTCTACAACTACTACGTGGGCGGGTGCTATAGATTCATCTTGGTACAATGGTCTGAGAGAGACCGCAAGCCTTGGATCGGGTATAAAAAGCTTCTGGACTAGGCGCGGATACTTTAGCGGGTATATGTACGGTCATTTATTGTTAGGAGATCCTACACTCTATATACATAATCACCTGCGCCCTAATGCACCGATTTTAAATGGTTCAATTGTTGGAGGGGTCGGAAATTCTTATGACCTTTCACTTACAACAACAACTTTTGTTGGTCAGTCTAGTTACTTTGTTGATTGGGGCGATGGATCAACGACAACAACTGCTCTTGCACCCTCTGGTACTACAGTACCAGTATCGCACACATGGAGTGCCCCGGGTGTTTATACAATAAAGGCCAAGGCAATAGGTTCAAGCACAAGTGGGTCAGCATGGACCTATTTGACAGTAACAGTAGGAAGAGATCTAGTCATCAGCGACCTGTGGGTACCAATGCAGACTGAACAAGGCAAGACATTGACAGTGCTTGATGCGGTATCTAACCTGGGAGGTCAGTCAACTTCACCGAGCACGATAAAAGTCAACTATGCATTATCAGGAGGATCGCTCCCGAGTCCATTGTTATTATCTAGTCGTGATATTAGCGATCTGGTTGCCGGCGCAACAGATTTCAGTAGAATTGATCTGTCAGTCCCTTCAACACTCGCGGATGGTGCATATGCGCTCACGGTAACTGTAGATTCATTGAATGCGATCTCAGAGGCCAGAGAAGGTAATAACACAATAACACGTTCAATAAAGATCACCAAGCCATACAAGTATGATTTTGATGGAAATGATAAAGTTGGCATTGAAGATATTTTGGCCGTGGTTTCAAAATATGGCTGGGTACCCGGAGATTTGTACTATGATCCCGCATATGATTTTGACAAATCAAACAAGGTAGGGATCGAAGATATATTGGCAGTAGTAAACCATTACTCGACGGATCCAAGATTGCCCAAGGGAGATTTGAAAGTTAGCGGCACAGCAGTCTCCACCGGGAACCCGGTAACAATCACATATTCAGGAAAGGAAACAGAGGTAAACATAGTGAAATTCGAGCTAGATTACACCACCACAGCAGGGTATGAGATCACGAGCAGTACACCCGGAGGCGTAACACACACATATAATACAGCGGGGGCAAATACAGTAACACTTAGGGTGACGGACGACAAGGGGCAGACAGATAGCACTTTAATAACAATAAACGTAATAAACTTTAGCACAGCGGCCCCAGCACTATCGGCGGTATCAGATGGGACGTATCAAAGTGTAACATTAAACTGGACAGGAGGATCATCGCCATACTGGAGGGTCTATAGGGGAGGAGTGTTATTAACCACAGTAACAAATGCAAGGACATATACAGACAATACCGTAGTAGCAGGGATAAATTACAGTTATTATGTGCAAGCGAGTAAGGACTCTGGAGGAAGTGTGGTAGGGACGAATTCAAATCCAGTACCAGTAACGCCGGGAGCGATTACACCGACATTGTCAGTGAGTGCAGCAGCGGGTTTTTCAATATCGTTATCATGGGGTCCCACACCGCCGGGGCAAGTAGCGATAGAAAGGGGATACACAAATATGAGTTTTGGCGAGATAGCCAAGTCGTATACAGGAGTGACGAGTTATGCAGATGACACAGTGGTACCCGGGAAGACATATTATTACAGGATACGATTTACAGATAGCAGTAACACAAAGTACAGCAAATATTCTAACATAATTGATAGAATGACGATGGCGGTTACCACAACCACAAGTGCTGCAGTGACATCCGGGCAGACGAATAGCATAACAGTGACATGGAACACGACAGGTACAAATGGGATATCGGTATTGATAGAGCGGGACTCTGGGGGTGGCTTTATACAGACAGCAAGCATAGCAGGACATAGCACGAGCTATATAGATCTAGTGCAGGGGGGAAGCCACAGTTACAGGATAAGGTATAGTGATGGAAAAGGTGGATACAGTCTATTTTCGAATGCAACTGCAAGTGTTTCACCTACGGCAAGCACAACAACACCAATGGTGGCAAGTAGCGGGATAGGATTGACATCAGCGACGGGGATCAGCTGGATTCCGTTTAATCCCTTAAATTATCCAAATGCACTTGTAGAGATGAAGAGTCCGGGGCAGAGCACATTTAGCGAGATAGCAAACACGACACAGGTGGCATTAATAAAGGCACAGTTAACTGCGGGTACCAGTTACACATTCAGAATGAGGTTTGCGAACGCTGCAAAGAATGGAGTAAGTAACTATTCGTCAGAGACAAATTTTACTACACCAGCGCCGGTCTTGTCGGCAACAGGCAGTTCACGTAGTGTGACGCTGACGATAAGTGGGACAACGAGCGCCTACTATATGGTCTACAGATCGATCGATGGTGTGAATTTTACATACATAGGATATACAGCAGCAACGAGTCTCACAGATAATGGGTTAGCAGGTGGAACTACATATTACTATTACGTCAAGGGCTGGTCTGGCGGCCAACCATCTAACGTTGTGACCAGCACAGCTCAATAAAGTTGCTCACTGCCTAGTGTTTTTCAGTTCTGGTGCATCTCAGGATTATTTATCAGTACAGAGACAATTTCAGTAAGTGAATTGCTTTGCAATTCATCGCAGTAAAATCTATCCTCATTCGTTATAGCTATGAGAGGCCGAGAGACTGACGATGCAAATGTTGAATATTCAGACAAGGAGCTTGTTAGACTTTGTCTTAGCGGACAAAAAGAGGCGTTTTCAAGACTTGTCCTGCGTTATCAGGGAATTTTGTATGGTTTCGTAATCTTGAGAGTTAAAGAACCCAATATTGCAGAGGACATAGTTCAGGATTCATTCTTGCGGGCATACCGATCTCTAGATAAATGCACGAGACCCGAGGGTTTTTCTAAATGGATTTTTACTCTGACCTCGAATCTGTGCAAGGATTATCTGAAAAACCCAAGGCGAACAGAGATTTCACTTGATAGAGCCCCTATAAGCTCAGAGCCTGTTGCACACCCGCAAAAACGCAAGGCGGGGAGTGAAGAAAGGTTTGCAAGGGTACAATCCCTTACAGAGACACTTCCGTACGAGATGCAGATCGTTCTTGCGATGAAACATCAGGAACAAATGAGTTGTACGGAGATTGCAAGGGCCCTTGGTAAGCCTGTAGGAACGGTTACGAGTCTTCTCTCACGAGCCTATGCTATTTTGCGAGAGAAGGTTATCGAAAAAGAAAGGGAGGATAAATAATGACATGTTCTGAAGTAACCCAGAGGATAGAACTTTATCTGCTGGGAGAAATGGACCAAGGGGAGATCACGTTAGTTTCTCAACACCTTGACAAGTGCCCAAGGTGTCGAAATCAGGCCGTGGAAAAACGCGGCAAAGCGCTCCTGAGCACGCTTGATAATTATTACCAGAAAATAAGACCTACTGCATCAGAAGAGCTGAGTAGTCGCATTCTTCAGTCGATAGATAATGAGGCAAGGTATAGGGAGAGAAGCAGTAGGAGCAAGGTTGTTAAGCTCTGGCTGACTGCGTTGGCTGGTGTTGCTGCCGCGGTGCTTCTGACAGTTGGACTATACTTGCTGGTGGGACAATCAGAGTCAAAGCCTTTTGAAGTCGAACTCTCTAACGGCAGCTTTATCAAGGCTCCAGCCGGAAGTGTTGTCAGCCAGTTGGAGACGAACAAATTCAGACTTGAAAAAGGAAAAATGCAGGTTTATCTCAAGTCAGATAAGAAGCAGCCAGCTGTTGATAAGACGTTTATTCAAACACCGAGCTGTGATATAAAGATCTTGGAATTTGATCCGAACAACAGTGTGGATTTTGAAGTAGATTTGGATGGTGAAAAGACCACAATTCAGATCTTCTCAGGCGTTCTTGAGGTAACTGGCAAGCAGGGAAAAGTTATCGCACAACGTAATCAGGCAGTAACTGTTAGTAGTGACGGTACTCCATCAGTATATGTGAGGGATGATCCAAGACTTACATCTGCTGAGCGCAAGGCGCGGATCGAAAAAGCACTAAAGATGCTCGAAGGAAGAAACAAAAGCGTCCTAGACAAAACAGAGAGCAGAGTAGTAATAGCTGTGAGTGATTTGATCAAGCTTGGCGCTAAAGAACACGCAAAAGAGATAGCAGAGCTTCTCAGGTCACATGTTCCTATATGGAAAGAGGCAGCGCTTATTGCCCTTGCAGAGCTTGGCGCTAGAGAATATGCAAAGGAGATTGCTTTACTATTGACTGATAACGAGGGCATAGCGCGCTCTGCAATAATAGCCCTAACAAAGCTTGGAGCAAGTGAGTACCTTAGCAAGATCGCAGTCTTTTTGAAGAGTAATGACATGTCTCGTAGGGCGCAGGCTGTATGGGCCGTAGGGATTTTTGGCGGGAAGGAATACATTAAAGAGATTTTGGATTGCTTGCAGATCTCAGGAAATGATCAGGAGACAAAAAGGGTAAAAAGGGCAGCATCTCTTTCACTGGGTATGCTGGGAGCGAAGGAGGCCGCAGGTCAGATAGCCTTGCTCTTAAAAGATGAATCTGCATTTGTTAGAGGTTCTGCAGTATTGGCATTAGGTCTGCTTGATGCGAAAGAGTATGCAAAAGAGATAGCACAGCTTATTAATGATGCCAGTTCTTACTCAGTTCCAGAAGGTTTGAAAAATAAGAAATATAAATCAACTGATTCTGTCGGCAGTGTTGCAAGACAGGTCCTTAAAGAGATGGGAGTCAACCTACATTAACTCAAACACATGATCTTTGAAGCTATCTGGGAAAAGGTCGTTCCAATTTAGTGGATTTCCTGTTTAACTCTACTCCCCAGCCGGGCTTGTCAGTCAGTTCAAGATAACCATTTACAGGAACAGGCTCATCTACAAAGAGTTCGCCAAACATTGGAACGATGCGATCTGCCCCTTTGCTCATGACAAGAAATTCAGCGAATGGTGAGCTGGTGCTTGCCAATACAAAGTGATAGCTAAAGATACTGCTTCCGTGCGGGACAACAAGGATGTCATACGCTGCAGCCATTGCTGCAATTTTTCTGACTTCAGTCAGACCTCCACACCATGTAACGTCTGGTTGGACGATATCAACACACCGTCTTGTTATCAGCTCCCTGAAACCGTAGCGGGTATATTCATGTTCGCCCGTTGTCAGCAGACAAGACTTGACGGCAGCCCTTACCTGAGAATGACCTTCATAGTCATCGGGATGTAGAAACTCCTCGATCCATTTGACGCGGTAAGGTTCAACTCTGCGTGCAAGTTCGATTGTATATGGGACATTGAGGGCCATGTAGCAGTCGAGCATGAGTTCATAGTCAGGCCCGACTTGCTTGCGCGCTTTAGCAACTATCTCTATATTTTTCTTCATTCCCGCTTCGCCGTCGGCAGGCCCGTATGGCAGAGGCAGCTTTGCGCCCCAGAACCCCATCTTCTTTGCAAAATCCGGCCTTGGCATCGTCGCGTACATCGGGATTCGATCTTTGGTCTTGCCACCGATGAGATTAAAGACAGGCTCTTTTCTCATCTTGCCAAGCACATCCCACAGAGCAAGGTCAATGGCGCTGATTGCCATTATTGCGAGTCCTTTTCTCCCGTAATAAAGAGATGCCCTCCACATCTGATCCCAAATTATTTCAATATCGCGTGGGTCTTTGCCCAATAGAAATCTTTTCAGGTGGTGTTCGATTATATAGCATGCAGCTGGTCCTCCAATGCTTGCCCCGATTCCCACAATACCTTTATCTGTTTCGATTTCGACTACAACAGTTCTCATGGCACCGATCCCCCAGCTTGTACGGCTCTTTTTATATTCCGGATAAACAGACATGGGGTTTGCGATTATCGTGTCAACGATCCAGTGACCCTTGGCTTGCAGGTGATAGTCTGCGGATTGTGCCTTTGATTCAACAGTAAATGCCCGGACTTGATTTATTTTCATCCTATTCTCTCAGGATTTCTGGCTAAGATGTTATTACCAATACTGCGGCCTTTCACTGGGTCTCGATATTTTTTCACCCTTTAGATGCCACTTGCATGCGCCAACTTCATCTATTTTTATGCGCAGTTTATCTACAGCAACATCGCTGATAATTACCTCTTTTTCGATCTCTGATATTATCAGAGTACACTTTACCGATTTGGTCTTTTTGCCCTTTACAATGGGGCACACTTGGACTGAATCTTCAATTGAATGCATCTTGATCATTCCTGCAGGTGTCTCATATTTCTGGACATGCGTCTCCTTTGGTATGTGCGGATAGAAGCTTAATAATTCTGCAATCTTAATTGGGACAAGAACTTCGGGTTTTTCACACTCAAAGCCGCTGTTTAACAGTGCAACGGTTGTTACAGCAGAGGGTGTTTTTTCAAGTGACTTGATTTCTACTTTTATTCTTACAGCCATGGCTAGACGCTTGTAGTCTTTTCATGTAAAGTTCAAACGATACCATTTTTCCTAGTCTTGGGATCTTGACGACTTGCTTTAACTTTCCAATACGCTTTCTTTCCATGTGAGCAATAATACTAACTAACTGGTTGAATTCAATTGCATCACTGCAGATTCACATATAGTCCACCATCCACAAGTATCTCGGCTCCATTGACGTATCTGGCCTCTTCAGATGCGAGGAAGAGAACTGCCGGAGCAATCTCGTCTGGGTTTCCGAGCCGGCCAACTGGGATGCGCCGCTCAAAATATTTTTTTTGATCTGGATTATCCACAAACCACTTTCTGTTGATATCTGTAAGAATGGTTCCCGGCAGGATTGAATTGCAGGTAATTCCATGCGGCCCCAGTACGATCGCAAGCGACTGCATTAGCGACCGAACACCAGCCTTGGTGGGGCAGTAGTGGGTTTGAAGTGCGCCGCCAACTAGCGCACTGATTGAGCTTATAGAAATTATACGACCACCAGTTTTCTGTTTTATCATTTGTTTTGCCGCTGTCTGCGAGCAAAAGAAAACAGCTTTCATGTTTACGTTGTTAACCCTCTCCCACAGCTCCTCTGAAATATTTGTGAATTCCTCAAAGGGGCAGATCCCGGCATTATTGACTAGAATGTCGATCCGTTTCCATTTCTTGATTACTTCTGACACCATGCTGTCGATTTGTTTTTTGACTCCGACGTCTGCTGTTATAGCAATTGCATCTCCACCCGCAGATTTTACCCCTTGAACCACCTCTTGGGCCTTTTTTTTCTCACCGGGATGATTTACGGCTACCCTTGCCCCCTCGCGCCCAAATGCAAGGCAGATTGATCT
>SBBU01000060.1 GCA_005239585.1 Planctomycetaceae bacterium | reverse complement strand
GTTCGATTGCCAAAAGAGCAATATGAGGTCTTTTATCAAACATTCGTTAAAGCAAATACGAAAGAATATACACCCATTTCCCTTATTTCACCGCCATTGGGTTATTGCCTCTTTTTAAGTTCGCCTTCACAGTGTTTGCACTTTCCGGGGGCGTCACTTGTAAATTCAAGGTGTGTGTGGCAGTAATATTGCTGTAGCTGTTTCAGGTCTTTACTGCACACCCCGCATTTACCGATTGAGTAGCTTGTAAAATTCGGGTGGTCAGGGCAGCAAAATTGCGGGGCTAGCTTACCTTCATCATAGAATTGTTTCCAGAAGACATATGAGCTTCCCAGGTCTATATTTGTAAGTTCTACAAGACTTGCATGAGCAATAGAGACTACCTGATGTTCCTGGTCTCTCAGGAGCTTAACAAGATATTCTATCGATTTATGCCTTCCAATTTTCTTTATGGCGATTGCTGTGTTTGTTCGGATAAGCGATTCACGGTCATTCAATGTAGTCTTTATGAGTTCATCAAATGATTTCTGATTATTGATTCTTGTAAGTGCAACAACAGCCTCATTTCTCACTGTGGGAGAAGAGTCACGAAGAAGCAGGTGGATGGTATCGAGAAGGCCCTTATCATTGCCTTCCTGAAGAGATAACCAGCATGCAAATAGTGTTGCCTGTCTGATTCGTCCATCTGAATCGAGTAACAGCGTCTTGATATTTGCAAGATCGATCTCGTTGATCTCGGCTGTTTTAATGTATACACATACACCTAGGCTGCTGATGAGATGGGCTTTAATATATGGGTTGTTTTCCTGAGGTATCCACTTGTTTATAGCAGCAAAGGCTGCCTTGTTTCTTATAAAACCGACCCCGAATGCTGCGATAACCCGTTCTTCGTTTGTGCCTGTTTCAAGGATTTTGAGAATCTCTGTAGAGGAACCTGTTGCAAGGTGCGCTACTCTTTGAATCACCAGATCTAATTGCTGGTGATTTCCAGTAGAGAGTTCCTGGTTGAATTTTAATCTCTCTAAATCCAGCTTATCCAGGATGGTTGGTGGAGGTCTGGTCCCGAAAACTCCTGCGCAGCCACCGGCCAGCGCCACAATAGTTAAAGTTACGAATAGACGCATATTATTTTAACGACACAGCATGTTACAAGGATTGATTATATCTTTAAACAGGATACATACAATTAAGCGTTACAATTCAAGGTTT
Source organism: Planctomycetaceae bacterium (assembly GCA_005239585.1). The sequence goes on along the minus strand of SBBU01000060.1, from coordinate 1,817 downwards.
TGGAGAGTCCCAGAGCGTTTCTACTTGTATATCTCCAGTTCGCCGTTTGAGTTGACCAGAAAAATCATGCCTTTGTAAAACAAGGGCATGAAATTTGGCTTGCCCTTTTCAGACTTGAGTACCTTTAGTCCTGATGACTTGCCATGAACAAAGAAAGTACTGGCGGGGTTTCCATGCACTGTGGCATTTTCGTAGCATGCAATGTAATGGTTGGGTATATCAATGATAGAGAATGTTGATGTCTTGTTCACAGGCGCCATGGCCTTTATGGATTTGATGTTATTAAGGTCCTTCAGGTCAAAGTAGTATAGAGTTGCGTTTTGTGCTGACTGTGTATCTTGAACGTGGACAAAAACAGACCCTTTAATTATCAAGGCTGAAATAGTTTTATTGGAACCTATATCCACATCATTTATCACCCTTTTTTGAGTCCTTAAATCAAATATTGCAATTTTGTTCGTCACAACTACGGTGAAATTGCCATCAGATGAAACTGCAGCGTTCTGGTTCTGCCCAAAATCGTGATTTAATGAGACTAGTTCGTCAGAGTTTATACTTACTGATGAGACTTTGCCCTTCTCGGCGACCGCGATAGTACACTCGGCTCGATTTGTCTGGAAATTAATAAGCCCGGAATAATTTGCATTTCGTACAATTTTGCCGGTCAGCAGGCTGATAATTTTAAATTCCGTTGAGAATGTAGGCACCTGCGGTTGAGAATAGTTATATTCATAATAATAAGGATCTCGCACAGGTTGTTGTACGGGGATCTTAGATTTGTCAGATACGCTTATCGTACAGTTTCTAGAGTCAAAGCTACAGGTAACAGAAGCTCCCTTGATTGCCTTGAACGTATTAATCCAAAGGGCGTTGCCATTTTGATCATCAATACAAGCAAGAGATGAAAAGAGTTCTAGTTTTTTTTTCAGCTCTATCTCTTCTTCTTTGGTGGGTTTAATAACTGCATAGAATTCACTGTTTTCGGTCATTTCATGCAGCACGAGGATTCTACCGTCTGAGTAATTTATCGAGGTAATGTCACCAAGATCAAGTCTGGAGAAGAGCCATTTTGGCATGAAATTTGTCGTGTCAATTGATGCCAGTGAATCCTGCCAGCAGAGTATGAGCTTATAGTCTGAGGTAAAGCATGCGCCCACAAAACGACTCTTTGGCCAATCAGGAGAAGATGTGAATTTCTTCTCAATCCTGTCTCCGTCTCTTTGCAAGGTGATTGAGTGTTCTTTATTTTCTTCAAGGCTTAAAGCGGCATGTGCGAAATTGTCAGGAGTTATGATCGTGTCATTTAGCTTTAAAATTACGTCTCCGCGATTAACGTCTACCGTTGAACCTCCTGCTCTGCTTTCCACGACCACAGTTGAGCCGATTATCTTGAATTTGATGCCCAGAAATGTCCCCGGATGTTTGATTATTTGCATGCATTTCTGCTTGGTTACATCCCATATCTCAACATCGCTTCCGTGCAGAAGAAGACATGTCTTACCATTCTGAAACCAAGGATGCTCAGTACCGAGCGGGATAATAGGAATTCTATGTGAGCTGGCCGATGGCGGAATTGAAGCGATTTTTTCAAAGTTTCCTGCCGGAAGGCTGTTGGTTCTCAATTCTTCTAATTTTCTAATAACATAATCTGCCAGCTTCTCATCTTTTCCTCCCCAGTTTACAGTGGCATCCGAAAAATTCCTCAAGAGACACCTTAGCTCTTTTTCAAGTCTCTGCGAGTCTCCAATTTTTTCAAGTGACTCGAGTAGTTTTTTGAATAATTCTAAGGTTAATAGATTTTCATAGCGTTGTCTTAT
>SBBU01000108.1 GCA_005239585.1 Planctomycetaceae bacterium | reverse complement strand
GTTTCACAAACAGCAGGTACACCTCGGGAAGCCAAGAAGGGCTTCCGAAAGGCACTTTCAAGAAGATGAGCAATTTCTGCTAAGTAGGTACCCTTGTTGTCTTTTAACACAACTTTGATACCATACGTCTTTGATGACACATAACCCAATTATCACTCTGATTTCCCTGCTTGTCTGCCTCACTATCGGTGCAACTGGTATACGATCACAAGATGATACCAAACTGCAAAAAGCAGTAGAGAAGGGAACAAAGTTTCTGCAGACTAGGCAGACAGAAGATGGGGAATTTAAGGTCGATCCGCCTGAGAGCGGCGCTGCTTCAGTGGAGTGTTTTGCGGTAGGGATATCCGCCCTTGCGGCAATGGCAATACTAAGCGAGAAAGGATTCGATGACAGTGTGAAAAAAGGAGTAGAATATCTCCTAAAAAAGCAGGACAAAGGAGGACTCTTTGTAAAAAAAGAGGCAAAAAGTTACAAATCGGCCATTGAAAACGGCTATGTGTTAACACTTCTATTGGAGATCGTGTTACAGGCAGGGAAGAAAAAGGTCCAAGTAGATCAGGAGCTTCTAGATCAAATATCAAAGGCAATAGAAAAAGGGATCAGAACAATCGAAACATTGCAGGTGAAATCTGGGGCATGGCCATATATGCCAAGTGGTGAGTGGGGAGAACATCTGGAGACAGCCACATCGGTTGCCATACTACCTGCGCTTTTAATGGCAAAGAAAGCTGGATTCAAAGTGGAAGAGAAGGTAATAGAGAACGGGCTGAAATATATCAAGTCAATGAGACTAGATAAAGGCTTTAAAAACGAAACAAACGACAAAAAACCCTCTGTTCATGTGACACTTGGATTTCTACACCTCTTGCAGGAACTCAAAGGCCAGGAAGAAATCGCGAATATACTCAAAGAGACACTTGAGTACGCCACTAGGTTTTTCGATGATGGTTATCTCACAGCAAAAAAATGGGGAAACACAGACCCTCGTCAGATGTACGGTTTCTTATATACAGTTCTTTATTACAGAAAATCAGGCGATCAGTCTCAATTTGAAAAAATTTCTAACGACATTACAAAAAACCTCATGTCGCGTCAAAATGAAGATGGCAGCTGGAATTCCAGATACAGTCGTGCTGGCGCTACTGCGCTGGCAATTTTAACAATTAATGCCGCGAAGAAGGATAGATTGATTCTTCTGGAATAATCCCTACTTTGACAGTTTTATTTCCAAGCGGGTCTGAATTGACTTGTCCTTTATGTATGAATATTTTAATACGATATCAGAGGCCTTGTCGTTATTAAGATCAAAGATCATTGGTTCGGCAAAAATTGTTTCAGCAGGCACATCAACCTTAAGCTCTTTACTCGGTTTTTGATCCACCAGAGTTTCCTTGTTGCCATTGTATAATGTAAGTGGTCCCTGCTTAGATGATATGACAAGCAAATCCTTTAGACCATCTTTGTTAAAGTCACCATCAACTTTTGGGTAAAAGAAGAGATCCGGAAGCCCAGAACGAAGGGATAGATGAACAGAAAATGGGACTTCAAAAGTCATTTTGCACTTGGGCTGCTTGGAAAATCCTGTCTCTTCCATGGTATGCATACAAAGATCTACTGGAATTTTCTTATTGACAAAGATACCTATAGCCTCTGCAAATGAAGGTCTACGGATAACAGATAAAACAAGATCTTGTTTGCCATCAGCATTCATATCGTAAAAAAAAGTCCCAAAAATCCATGAGCCATCTACTTTTACCTCATCATCAGGAGACATGAAATTAACCCTATCTTTTCTTGAATAGTAGATGAGGATCTTGCCCTTTGTAGGATAGACCATGGCAAAATCAAGCGTGCCATCACCATTCAGGTCTCTAATCTGTGGATTGATGTCTACTTTGAAATATGACCTTGATCCCTGAGATCCCTGATTGATTGAGTAATTGGAGTCCTCAGTAAAACGACAGTTTTTACCCTGTATAAATGTACGAATAATCCCAGATTTCTGGATTACGAGGTCCTGTTTCCCGTCGCTGTTTACGTCTCCGAATGTCAGGTGTGAGACCAGCAGACGCTCATTTAGCTTGTTGTACGATCCCATGTACATCTCCAAAGATCTATCATTAGGGATGTTTATCTTCTCGACCAGTTCAAGTTCAGAATTTATCCATACAAAAAGCTGGATTTGATCCTTGGCAAACAACACTATATCTGACAATTTATCCCCATTGATATCCGGGGCAAACTCTGCAAAAAAGGCAGGATTTTTCTCAGTGGTCCTTCCCGCAAAGATAGTAGGATGCACTAACAAGTCCTGAGGCTTTTCTTCATATATCTCATTTGGTTTCGTACCTTCCTTTCCATTAAGAGGCCTGTAGCAGTGTACACCTCGAGATGACATGATAACAATCGACTGCGGTACTTTATCTCCCGGAAGTTTTGCTGTGGTCCACAGAAAGAAAGACGAATCAAGTCTTATTACCTGTGACGGCTGATCTAAAAATCGATTCGTGTTAATGTAGATATTAAGATCAAAGGCTACTTGAACTATTAGGTCAGAGAGGCCGTCTGCGTTAACATCACAGTATATTATGTTATCTACAGTGTCATTAAAGTTCAGGAAATAGTCATTGTAATCCTGCAAAAGTGGGGCTAAGAGTAATAACATACCTAAATTATAATCCTTTTATCGGCTTGATTTCAAACTTGTCATTCTTAATCTGAGCCTGATATATAGTTCGGACAGTATTGAAAAAAGATAGAGCAATTGAGGACTTGTAATCAGGGTATGTACATGGCAAGGGCTCAAAAGACCCGTTTTTAAAGACAAGTGTCACTTCTGCATAAACATAGTTTCCAAGATAGATTCTGTTTGATGAATCTTTATGGCTTGATAGCACCACTTTGGTATTGGAGAGATAACCGGGGTCTATGTTTACTATTCGTGTACCATTGCTTGCCCTTGAATCTGCCTCTATTATTGATGCAATCACCTTCAAGTTAACGAGATCTGTCGCACCTGTTAAAGCCAAGAATGAGAAGAATCTCTTCTTAAGATTCACGCCCATCTCCTCTTCATAGTATTTTGTAAAAGAGCCAACGTCGTATGGATCACTTTTCAGGTCGCAGGGCCCCAACAAGTGTTCGAGCTTAGCAAGAGTAGAATCTATTGTTTCGCAGGATCGAGCAAAGAGGGCAACAAACGGTTTAACCGGACATACATCTGACGAAGTAAACTTCACTTTTTTGAGATCACCCGTATGAACTCCTTTTTAATCTTTATTCTTCCAAGAGTGGTGTCAATCTCAAATTCCGGTTGCTCTATTTTGCCCTTTAGTGTCGATTTCAACGTCGTTACCGAATCCTCCTCCTTGCCAATCTCCACCCTGCTTATCTCTCTCACAGGGATCTTTATAATACTCTCCTGGATTTTGAGGATAATTTCATCCTGTAAAAGCGCACCGCTATATTTTGAATTGTCCTGTAGCTCAAGTGTTATATTGCCAATTTCCTTTCCAAATACCAAAGACGTTATATCCTGAAATTCGATCTTGATCTCACCGTATCTAGTCTTCGCTTTAATCTCCCCCCCCTCGGACCCACCCGCGAATTTCAATGCCGGAACCTACGATCGTATCCTTTTTAATCTCAAATTTTTTAGGCAAGAGTTCAATGAGCTTTTTAACCCTTGTTTTCACCTCTTCATCCTGATGATC
>SBBU01000249.1 GCA_005239585.1 Planctomycetaceae bacterium | reverse complement strand
TTGGGGGATCAGTAACTATCTTTCAGGCGGTTCGTTGGCTACGGAAAAATGCAGGTTGATGGCGCGGCCGTCTCCGAAAAATTTACGGAACCTCTGTTAGCTGTGAAGTTATCACGCATTCCCAGTTGCGGTGGGGAAGCTTTATTTTTTGTTCGGCTGATAGGGTATGCCCTCCAGCCAGCGGGCCTTGCCTTTGGGGACAGAGAGTGCGGCAACGGCGACGGCTGTCTCTAACGGCAACATCCTTTTCTTACGCTCTTTTTCCTTCTGCTGATACTGTTCCTCAGAGCCTAGAGTTTTTTTATGAGGAGGGTCTAGGTTGAAGGAACCGTCTGGATGTTGCAGCGCAATCACCTGCTTTTCGATCTCTGCACGCCACGTCTTCCAGTCATACTTGTCTTTGTAAACCACCATTGTCTGCATTGCATTGTATAGTCCGAGGCAGCGTGTGAAATGACTATCCAACGACAATGAACTGATCCACATCGGATAATCATCAAGGTTGGTATGCTCAATAACATGTCGAATCGTTCGGTCTGCCTGATCTGATTTTGCCAGCCCGCAGTATGCACAGCCAAGGGCGCCACCTGCGTTGTTTGCAATCTTATCGCCATCGCACTTTGGACGCTCCTCACTCCATTTTTGCTTCACCTCTCTTGGCTTGGCCTCTGGCTTGCTGCTCATAACAGTATACAAGAAATTTCCACGACCCCCCTTTCCTTCGTGAAAAAGAATCAAAAATGCATTGGCTGCCCGTTCGAAACTTACATCCGGGACATCAACACCAATTTGTCTAGCCCCCCACAGCGCTTGTATGTACCAGCAGCTCACGAATGACATGCAGACATTCATAGACCAACGCCTGCCACCGTAGCCCCAACCGCCACCTTTATTCTCCTCCTGACGTTTCAGCATGCGTTGGACTGAACCTTCCACCCACGTGCGGATCTTTTTGCGAAGCTCTTCATCCTTTGTGTCCTGATATGCTTGCGTCAAAGCCATGGTCCCAAGGCCCAGAAGAAAACTGCTGTCACCAGTATCATCGTCTGGCCAAGCCCTGTGTTTCTGCATCACATACTCTATTCCCTGTTTAATTTTCTGACCGTACTTTGGGTCATCTGGTCCATATCCATTCAACATGAACGCCATGAGAATAAAACTCTGGATCTCTGGAAGCGACCATGCACCGCCTCTCACTCCGCTTTCGCTTTTACTGTAATACTTTTGAATATCGTACTGATCCAGCCACTCCAAGCCCTTCTGAATCGCTTTTTCAACCTCTGGTGTGACAGAATCGCCCTTGTTCTTATCCTGAGTATGTGTGGCTGCACCGACAAGAATTATTAATGCAGCTACAAACCACTTGTTATTTTCCATCCTCCTCCTGATCCTCTTCATCAGTATAGATCACTTTACGTTCAAGCTCTTTCAGCACTCCCTTGTCATTAAAAACGGCCATGATAGCCTCTTTCCATGGTCCAGACTTGGAGTACCAATGAGTAGCCTTGCCCTTGATTTTAAATCCCTCTTTGGACGTTATCTTATAATCGAATTTCTTATCCTCAAAACAGCTCAGCAACTTCCATACTCGCGCAACCTTCAGGGCCCCCTTTTCGTCCTTTACAATGATTTCATCCTTGAAGAACATCTTGTGAATCTCACTAGGCATGCCTTTGTTGAGAACCTCTGTCTCACCTTCTATATCTACAATAATATAGTGTGGGTACTGATAAACCCCTGTGACGTATTCTGCCTTGAAGACACGGACACCTTGCAATACTTGTCTCACCTCTTCATCAGGTAACTCTGTAACTGATTTAAGTTCATATTTGCGACCACTAAATGAAATGGTTTCTGGTGATTCTTTTTTTGCTTTTTTCAGTGGATCAAATTCCCACAACTGTGTATTGATTTTAATCCTTCTAATCGCTTTTTTGGCGCGGCTTTGCACCTCTTGACTAGAACTCTGCGCAGCTTTTCCAAGGGCGTTAAGAGCAGGCTTGCCAATTTTAATCAGCTCCTCTTGTGCCTTATCGCGTGGCTGTGGATCATCATCATCGAGCTGTTTGATAAGTTGGGTAATCGTTTCCTCTTGAGACTTGGAACTGTTTTCCTGTCCTTGAAACATCGACACTGGCACAGAAACATGAGCATAGCAGATTTGTAACACTGAAATTAATATAACAGCGAAAGCCATTTTACTATTCTACTTGTTATTCTTCAGTTTGAAAACTATTTTTTCAGTTGCGCCAGCACCTTTGCACGTTCCTCTGGAGGAAGTTTTTCAATGTCATCCCCAAAGACCTTCAGGATAGCCTGATTAATTTTCTTTCGTTGTTCTTCTATCTTGACCGGATCTGTTTCTAGAGGGGTTTTTTCAGGATCACCTTTGAACATCTCGCTTAGTGTTTGCTCCCACTCCTTTTGTTTTGCCTCTTGCAAACCATGATTATGACTGTGATCGGAATCCTGTTTACACGGATGTTTCACTGCGACATTTACAGGATTTGCAGATTGCTCAATATTTCCTTTATCCAAATCAATTGAAGTATTCACGGGAAAAACCATTCCCCCTGATATCAGCGCAATTAGAGTTATGAGCCCAATTCCCACCGCCGCAACCATTAAAACTCGCATAGTTATTCTCCTTTAGACTGAAGATTAAAGGCAATCCCCAGTCATTTCAAAAAACCTTGCCCTAAAGGGCAAGGTGCTGAGTCTAATAACTAGTTCCTTCAGGAAGGCAAATTATTGCATCACTGCACTGTAATTGAGGGGCCATTTTGCGTATCTATATACCCATTCGAATCGGTCGCCCTCACCTTCGGATAATATGTCTTTTTTACCGTGTACATGTAAATCTTTGTACCTATAAGCTCTGCTGTACTTCCAGTAGCCACTGTCTTCCAACCCAGCCCATCTCCATAATCTATCTCTACTCTTGTCACACTACCATAAAAGTAATGTGCGTTATAATTGTGCTGTCAATCATTTTTGGAACAACTTTTGACAGCAGAAAAGTTTAGATTTTCGGACGTCTCTGAGGCCGCCCGATTACCTCTCTGTTTCTCGA
>SBBU01000013.1 GCA_005239585.1 Planctomycetaceae bacterium | reverse complement strand
TTTCGATCCAACAATTTAAAAGCTATGAAACGTGGGGTAATATTTGAATCTCTATTGGTGTCGTTTGACGTTGGTTTCATCAGATACTGTGAGTTTCCATTTACCTCTCTTACGGCGCATCTTGAGGACTTTACGTCCCGATTTTGTCGCCATGCGGGCGCGGAATCCGTGGCGGTTCATCCTGCGTCTATTGTGCGGTTTGTAAGTTAGACTCATCGTTTTATCCTCTCTGTCTGTTCTTCTGGGGGCCCCGGTCTATAAACCTGTTCTGACCTGTATATATGTGGAAAACGCTCCCTCATGTATTTCTCAAGGGTCATTATAGTTGGCCCGTATCCCTTGTTATAAATGAAGAATTCCAGGTCATAAACCATTTCACCAGCGTCTCTGTATCGTTTTTTTAGATCTCTCTCAAGTGCTTTCATGATTATATTCTCTAATTGTTGCGGGATTTGTGGGTTCTTCTCGCTTGGCCGGGGAACTTGTTTTGCGACAACGTTTTCTATGATTATCTTTGTATCACCAAGACCCCCGAAGAGCCTGTCTCCTGTTAGAATTTCATACATAACGATGCCGAGACTGAAGATATCAGAACGCTTGTCTGTCGTCATGAACTGTGCCTGTTCAGGTGACATGTAGCTTGCCTTGCCGACTACTATCACACCTTCTTCGTCCTTCATTATGTTGACTGCTTTAGCGACACCAAAATCTGTTATCTTAACCTCGCCTTCTGACGAGATCATGAGATTCTTTGGGGAAATGTCCCTGTGGACCACGCCAAGAGGTTTGCCAAACTGATCGCGTTTGTTGTGGGCGTATTCGAGTCCTCTGCAGATACGGCTTATAACAAATACTCCAAGGTCGATTGGGATTTTGATTCCATCTTCGAGGTGTTTATTCATAAATTCCTGCAGGTTTACGCCATGGACATACTCCATAAGGATAAAGTAGAGATTTGCCATTTTTCCAAGCTTGTATATCTGAACGATGTTCTGATGGACAAGGTCTGCTACAAGCTTTGCCTCCCCTACGAATCGTCCCACAAAGTCGGCATCCTTTGAGAATCTCTCTTTAATCATCTTCACTGCTGCCACCTTCTCAAAGCCTTCAGGTCCCAATATCAGACACTCGTAAACTGTGCCCATTCCCCCTTCTGCAATCTTGCGAGTCAATTTTAATCTAAGATTATCTGAGAATTCAGTCATGGGTTGCATAGAGTTGTATTTATGCCAAATAGCGGCTGCGCAGTCAATCGACTCTATCTCTTTGTGAAGATAAAATCGGCCCTACGAAGAAAACGGTGATCAGCATGCTGTGATAACTACTGTCTAAGCAAGTATCCGTAGCCTATGTGATAGCATGATCCGAGTTTTTAACTAGTTACCGCAAGGCTTGCTGTGCAGAGGTTTATTTAATGTAGGATTTACTTTTACAGAGGGATATTGCCGTGCTTGCGAGGGGGATTTTTGTCTCGCTTGGTCTTGAGGATTTCCAAAAACTTGATGATCTGGGGTCTTGTCTGCGCGGGCTCAATAATTGCATCCAAGAATCCCTTTTCAGCCGCTATGTAAGGATTTGCGAATTTAGATGTGTATTGCTTGATTAGTTTCTCTCTAAGCTGGGAGGCATTCTTGGCAGATTTTAGTTTATCGCGGAATATTATGTTTACAGCCCCTTCAGGGCCCATTACCGCAATCTGTGCTGAAGGCCATGCAAGGTTTACATCTCCCCTGATGTGTTTGCTTGACATCACGTCGTAAGCGCCTCCGTATGCTTTGCGCGTGATGATAGTTATCTTTGGGACCGTTGCCTCGCAATATGCATAGAGCAGCTTTGCCCCGTTCTTTATTATGCCCCCATGCTCCTGGGCAATACCGGGCAGGAACCCCGGAACATCAACAAATGTAACTATCGGTATGTTAAATGCATCGCAAAATCTCACGAACCTTGCCCCCTTGACTGATGAGTTGATATCAAGACATCCTGCAAGATGGCTTGGCTCTTGAGCGACAACTCCAACAGACTTGCCGTTGAATCTCGCGAATCCTACGATGACGTTCTTGGCAAAATCTGCGTGTACCTCGAAGAATGAATCCTTATCTACGACCAAGTCTATGACCTGTCTCATTTTGTAGGGCTTTGCTGGATCTTCAGGTACTATCGAGTTAAGTGCGGTCTCTGTCCTGAATGGGTCGTCGGTTGGTTCGATAGATGGAGGTTCTTCCATGTTGTTCTGGGGGATGTACCCTAGGAGCTTTCTCACCAATCCCAGACAATATTTTTCAGATTGCGAGTTAAAATGTGCAACGCCACTGACTTCATTGTGTGTTGTGCTTCCCCCCAATGATTCGAATGAGACTTGTTCATGTGTAACGGATTTGATCACATCTGGACCTGTTACAAACATGTAGCTTGTCTTTTCTACCATGAAAATGAAATCAGTAATCGCCGGAGAATAGACTGCGCCTCCAGCACACGGCCCCATGATACAGGATATCTGCGGGATGACGCCGCTTGCGAGGGTGTTTCTCAGAAATATATCAGCATAACCGCCGAGTGATTCAACTCCTTCCTGAATTCTCGCGCCGCCTGAATCGTCTAGTCCTATGACAGGTACTCCGATCTTTAGCGCTAGATCCATTACTTTGCAGATCTTTTTTGCATGCGCAGCGCCGAGGCTCCCGCCAAACACAGTAAAGTCCTGTGCAAAAAGAGCGACGGGTCTCCCGCTTATAGCGCCAAAGCCTGTTATTACGCCATCTCCAGATGGTCGTTTTTTCGCAAGGCCAAAGTGGGTGCTCGAGTGGGCAACAAGCATGTCGATCTCTTCAAATGACCCGGGATCAAGGAGGAGCTCTACTCTCTCTCGAGCTACAAGTTTTCCAGTCTGATGTTGACGATCAATTTTTTCCTTACCGCCCGCCAGAAGCGCCTTTTGTTTCAGTCTTTCGAGCTCTCGTAGTCTGTCATTCATAGTTACATTGCCAGTCCGCCATCAACTACGATGGTCTGGCCTGTTATATACGTTGACATTTCGCTTACAAGAAAAAGTACGGTATTAGCAATCTCTTCGGGCGTGGCGAATCTAGCTAATGCAACTTTTTGGGCAAGACTTGGGTCGATAGATTTTGTCATATCAGTTGCCACAAGACCCGGTGCTATGCAATTCACAAGTATGTTGCGTGATGCCAGTTCTTTTGCGACAGATTTGGTCAGTGCAATGAGACCTGCTTTTGATGCGGAATAGTTCGCTTGTCCCGCGTTTCCAAATATCCCGCTAACTGAGGCAATGTTTACAATCCTTCCAGATCTCTTCTTTAGCATGTGTCTCGAGATGCTCTTTATCATGTTAAAGGCTCCCTTGAGGTTTACATTTATTACCTTATCCCAATCCTCTTCTGTCATCCGTAGTATCAGATTATCGCGTGTGATACCGGCATTATTTACCAAGATATCAATTCCTCCAAATTCGGCCGCGATTTTGTTTACTAGCTCCTCACAGGCCTTTGAATCTGATACGTCCAACCTGCAGCATTTTCCATTCTTCAGGGTTGTACGGAGCCGATTAAGGAGCTCTTCATTCTGTCCAATAGCAATGACCTTTACACCTTGATTTGAAAGGATAATGGCGCATGCCTTGCCAATTCCCCTTGTTGCCCCAGTTACAACCGCAATTTTTCCAGATAGATCAATTTCCATTTATTTGAAGGAATTATATAGACTTTGCAGTAAAAATGAATACAAAAATGATAGTTAACTCTGAATTGTTTTTAGCATAAAATATAGCAAGGACGAAATATTTAATTATGAAATTTCAGGGCTGGTTTTTTCTTTTTCAGATTCCGCCCTCTACCTCAACAGTGTAGTAATTCATGTTTTTCTTGAATCAGTATCACTTTGGGCTTACAATCAACTCACATGACACGAAGAAAGACAAGGGAAGTAAAAATAGGCAGGATTGTAATAGGGGGTAATAACCCCATTGCAGTGCAGTCAATGTGCACTACAAAGACCTCCAACACAGAGGCTACAATTGCACAGATTAAGCGGCTTGAAGAGGCGGAATGTGAAATAGCCCGCGTTTCTGTATTTGATAACAAGGACCTACAGTCCTTGGATCACATTAAAAAAAACATCGGTATTCCCCTTGTTGCAGATATTCACTTTAATCACAAATTTGCCCTTGGAGCTGTGGATCAAGTCGATAAAGTAAGATTGAATCCGGGAAACATTGGAGGGCTGGAAAAGGCAAAAGAGGTGGTTCTAAAGTGCAAAGATAAAGGTGTTCCGATAAGAATTGGAGTCAATTCAGGGTCTGTCGAGAAGGACATCCTCGATAAATATGGCTGGCCGAGCCCAGAGGCGATGGTTGAATCGGCCCTTCGACACGTAGAGTTTTGCGAGTCTCTGGGGTTTCATGATATTGTTGTCTCACTCAAGGCAACAGATATAAATACTTGTGTACAGAACTATAGGCTTTTTTCTGACAAATCGGATTGTCCGCTCCATGTTGGCGTGACGGAGGCTGGGATGCCGGGCTATGGGACGATCAAGTCAGCAGTAGGAATAGGTGCGTTGCTTTTAGATGGTATCGGAGACACGATTAGAGTCTCGCTCGTCGGAGATCCCGTTGAGGAGGTAAAGGCTGCGTATGATATTTTAAAGTCGACTGGCAGACGCGTAACATCACCTGAAATAATTGCCTGTCCAACGTGCGGCCGAATCGATATCGATCTTGAAAAAGTGGTGAATGAAGTAAAAGAAAGGATAAAGGATATAAAAAATCC
>SBBU01000276.1 GCA_005239585.1 Planctomycetaceae bacterium | reverse complement strand
GGCCTTCTTGTCTGATTGTTGCTTTAACGCTGCTTCTACTTTTTGCTTTGCTTTTTCCACCAGTTCTTTTGGCAGTTTTCCCTGCGATGCGATCTTGGCCAATGTTATCGCTGCGTACCAGCGGACGCCAAGTTCGGAATCTTCAAGGACATCTACTGCCGCAAGCGCTGCCTCTTCTGCCTCTTTGTCTTTAAGGTCTGATGCAACATGGCTAAGTGCAAACGCCGCACACTGACGCAGTCCCCCATTCTCTGCAGCTAGTGCACCAATGTAGAACCAAGCGTGATCAAGTTTTTCCTTGTATTCCTGCTTCTCCTGAACATCCACATTACAATCCCCTTGCCGTTTCTGTTCTACCTTTCGTCGGCACCTAGGACAAATCTTGAGTTCCTCACCACACTTTTCGCAAATACCTAAAATAGGACAGTTAACCATAGCTTCATCGAGCTTACAACGTATGCACAGCACAGGTATGTCTTTATGTGCGGGGCACCCACAATACCAGTCTTTCGACCACCCTTTATTACTTGGGCATTGACACTGGCCATCTCTTATCCACTTTTTATCTTTCTCGCTGATTTTATCTTGCTTAATAATACTTTTGCCACACCATGGACATGTCCCTAATTTTTTTGCACAAGTTTCGCACATCTTCATTCCACAACACTTTTGTCCCGAACACTTTGCACAAAGCGCTAACATTTTATCGCAAGCTTCCCTCCACTCACAATTAACTTTATGGAGTTTTATCAGCTTCTCCCATGCCTCTTCCGTGATCTCATGCTTGGATGGTTGCTGATCTTTGTTAACAAGCTCCTCAACTGTAGTCTTTAGGCTTTTTTGAATCACCTCTCCCTGGAGTAATTCCACTGCCAGGACGCGTTTACCTTCGAGGCTCAAAAGCTCTGGTTTTTCTTTCAGCTTGGCGGTAACAAAATCTAGCCACTCTGTCTTGGGCTTGTTCGCCAGTTCTTTGAGTAGAGCTTCCACGTTCTGCTTTTCCTGCGGGCTTAATTTCGAAGGCGCTTCGTCCTGCGCAACATATGCCGCTTCAAGCCCTTCCAATTGAATCGTGCCTTGAGCATTGGTTACCTGCACAACTCCTGCCAGTACTATTACTGTCATTAGACTTTTCATATTACTTCCTCCCTTGTTATCAATGTTTATCTTAAACTTGGTTCCAATAACGTTAACTTGTGCATAGTCGGTCTTGACCACGAACGTTTTCTCTCTTTTTTCCACCTCAAAGTCAGCAGATCCATGGTTCAGTCGAACAGTCTGCTGTGTGTTGACCTTATCCTTTACCACGATGAGCTCAGTTTGTGAAGAGAGTCCCACAATAGTACGGTTAAAGAGTTTAACTCTCCCATTTTCATTGGTGCCTGTGGTAATACGTCCGCCAGAGATCGAGACCTGTCCGGAGATGACCTGTACATCCTGCTGCGATGGAAAAAATTGCCAAAGTGCTAACGCTAGTACGATGGCTGCCGCTATGCCAGCAACAAGTTTGAACTTAAAGAGGTTCATCTTTCTTGGCTTGTCACTTGAACCTATCATCTCCATAACCTTTGATGTAAGGTTGGCTGGTGGCTTGGGCTGTTTCAGTTCGGTATCAATACGGTTGACTAGGTTCATCGTCGCAATATGCTGATCTCTGCAGGTCTTGCAGTTCAGCAGATGTGCCTCAAGCCAGGTCGATTCTTCTCTCGAAAGAGCCTTGATGATATGTACCTCGAAAAGCCCTTGTGCCATTTCACAGTTCATGATTTTCTCTCCTTAATCAGATCTTTAATCTTCTTATAGGCGCGTGTTAAAACTCCGGTTACTGTACCTAGTGGTCTTCCGAGAGAGGTTGCGATTTCCTCGCAGGTCATACCATTTACATGCTTCAGGTAGACCAGTGCTTTACTAAAATCATCCAGCTCCTCCAGGTATTCCTCAACGCCGTGTTTACCTGATTCTGAATTTACTGGTGAATCTTTGTCTTGCAGCGATTGCGGCATACGTCCTTTCTGACGAATGGTTTCAAGGCAGCAGTTCTTGGCGATACCAAATAACCAGCTGGAAACCTGCGGTACCTTTTTTCCCTCTTTGAGCGAACGATATGCCCTGAGAAAGGTCTCTTGAACAATGTCTTCAGATAGATTCTGGTCTCTTAGCCATTTGTAGGCGTAACGGAAAATCGGTCCTGAGTAGCGTTGTACGATCTTTTCAAAGGCCTCTACATGGCCATCTAATGACTGCGATATAGCATCTTGGTCATTAAGATTCACTATGGCCTCTGAAATTCGCATCTAGCAACTCGTTATATGTATATGACATTGCTCCCTAATTTTACTACAAAGTTCTCCCTTGTCGATTCTCCTTGTGGTTATTGCTATTGATGCGCCGAGGTTGGCAAGGTGCTGTTTGGTTTACCTGCCCACCATGAGGCGGGCGGCAAATATCTTTGGTAATTTGCCTGTCTGGAGGATCTTCACCATTGTTTTCTTGAATTCATATTCGACGCGGCGGAATGTTATAGTATTTTCCTCCCATATCAGGTAGCTTGCACGAGGGTCACCGTCGCGCGGCTGGCCAACCGATCCCGGATTTATGAGATACTTCTGACCATTTGCCAGTTTGGTTTTGCCATTGAAAGACTGCGGAGGGAAAAATTTGAGCTTCTCCGTAAAGATTCCCGGGTGATGCGAGTGGCCGTGGAAGCAGATGGTATTTATCTTTGAAAAGACCTCTTTTAGCTTGTCATGACGATTCACATCTGCGGGGAGCACATATTCTTTCAGATAATCCCGCGGTGATGCATGCAGGAACATAATGTCTCCTTCCTGTGAAAAGCTTTCCAGCCCGCCCAAGAAATCCCAGAGCTTAAAGTTGTCTTTTTTTGAGGCGTTGGGATCATTTATGGCGTCTCTTGTCCATTGAACTGCTTCTTGTGCCTCATCGCGAAAGTCCATGGGTCTAAAGAGCACGGCCTCCTCATGGTTGCCCTTTACAATCTTTGTAAAGTGAAGAGCATGTTTTACGACCTCTCTTGGATTTGGTCCGTATCCTACAATGTCACCGAGACAATAGATGTGATCTACTTTTTGTGACTCGATGTCTTTAAGCACGGCCTCCAGTGCCTCGATATTGGAATGGAGGTCAGAGACTAGAGCGACTCTACCCGGCAAGGGATTTATTCACCTGTGCGGCAAGGCGGGATTTTCTGCGGCTGGCATTATTCTTATGAAGCGCCCCGAGCTTTGCAGCCTTGTCAAGCATGCTGGATGCCTTGATGAATTCATTTTGTGTACGGTCTTTATCCTTTGCCTTGATGGCAGCGAGTACTTCCTTTATTTGGGTTTTGACTGCTGACTTGATGGCCTTGTTTTTATCATATCGTTTGGTTGACTGTCTAAGCCTTTTTAGGGCGTTCAATGTATGTGCCATAAACCCACAATTTAAGGTTAAAGGGACAAGATTTCAACTCAAAACCGCATTAATTACCTGCGATATCCCCTGGTTTTTGTTGCATGGTTTGCCATTTCTGGATCAACTTTGCAATGTCTTTGTAGTTGATATCTAACTCTAGGATTTTCTTTCCAAACTCAACTCCCTTGGTAAAATTGCCGGCCTCAGCGTTCACATGTGCCCTCTGGTACCATATTTCAAGCAGTCTGTTGTGGTCGGTCGAGCTGGCCTCTTCTGCGCGCTGGAGTTGATTATCAGCCAGATCGTACATCTTCTTCTTTCGGAAACATAGGGAGAGATAATAGTGAGAATCGATTTTTTTCTTTGGATCTTTGACGGTCTGCTGAAATTGTGCAACAGCCTTGTCCAAATAATCACCGCCAGCTGTTAGGTACCTCCTGCCAAGTTCGTATCTGGTTGATGTGTCTGTAGGTCTATCTGCGATGCGTCTTTCATATATGGAGATTTCCTTTTTAAGTTTATATCTCTTATAGTCCATGATTTTAGGGTCATTCTCTTTTTCTGCCTCGATTATTTTGTTGTCTATGGTTTTTATCTCGCAGTCCTCGATTTTATCTTTGAGTGTTGTATCTTGAGGGTTGATTGAAAGCGCCTTTTTATACCATTCGCTGGCCTTGTTATAATCTTTTCTCATATCCATGAAAAAGTCAGCAATTCTTTTGGCAGATTTATCGGAGGGGTTTTGCTGGAATTCATCCGTTAGTTTAACTAGCTGTGTTTGAATAGGAATCTCAGGCTTGGTAGACCTTGACTGTTGCTCTTGTCCCTGTGGCCCTTCTGTAATTACCTCAAGATCTTTTACTTCCTGAAAGCCCTTATCCATTGTCACCTGAGCTGAGGTATCCTTTAGCATTTTATGAATTTCCCTGTCCTCGGTTGCTATTGAAGCTGCGCGTTCAAGTACAGTTTGGGCCTCTTGTATCTTGCCGTTCAGCTGAAGTGCCAGCGCCAGAGATTTGAGGGCTTGAGTATTGAACTCTTCACGCTCGATTACAAGTTTCAGCTCTGCTATTGCCCCCTTGACAAAGCCTGCCTGAGTGAGAGTTTCGCCGAGAAGAACCCTGATTTTAGAATTTAGGGGGTCTTCAAGGAGTAATTTTTGACAGATTTCCACTCTTTTAACAGGATTTTTTTGCAACTTTAGTTCTGCTGCTGTTTTTGTCTGAAGGAACTTGACCTTTATCGCTGACTTGCCCTCCATTTCTATCTTTTTTGTGCAAGACTCGTAAAGAAGACGACGTGCATCCATATTGTCAGGATCTTTGGTAACTAGGTCATATAAAAGTTCTTTTGCATAGTCATAGTTTCTCTTTTGAATCGAGTCGTATGCGCGTTTGAGAATTAATTCAGACATAGAAAAGTAACACTGAATATAATCAACTTTGTTTGGAATTCAAATAGTAACAGTATCCTTTAGAATTAGTTTTATCCGCCTCTGCAGAAGACCACAGCTTTAGCCGTGGGGCTCCGTTTCGACATGCTGTTCTAGGGCAGGCAGAGACTCTATTCGTGCGAGACACTAATTCTGTGTTGAAATCTTCTCCTCTCTCTTTTCTGCGGCAGGTTCGAGATATATCTGTTTGTCCTTGACCTTAATAAGGACCTTTTTTGCATCCTTTAGCTGACCTTTTAACACCGCTTCTGAGAGGGCGTCTTCTATGTGTCTCTCGATCGCCCGCTTTAACGGTCTTGCGCCATATTCGGGCATATAACCTTTTTCCATGATGAACTCGGCTGCCTCAGGGGTAAGCTCAAGCGTAAATCCGAATTTTTTCGTGCGTTCTGCAACGTAAGACATCTCGAGGTGCACAATCTTTCTCAGATCGTCTTTTATTAGATTTCTGAATACGATTATGTCGTCGATACGATTGATGAATTCAGGTTTAAAGTTCTTTTCAACCTCTCTCATCAGGATGTCTTTCATCGATTCGAATGAGGAATCAGGGGTTGGTTTTTTGAATCCCAGTGGTACTTGGTTCTTGATCATCTCTGCGCCGATGTTTGATGTCATGATAATTATCGTGTTTCTAAAATCTACAGCCCTGCCGTAGGCATCTAAAAGTCTTCCTTCATCGAGTATCTGGAGGAGCATATTGAAAACTTCTGGATGGGCCTTTTCTATCTCGTCAAAGAGTACGACGGCGTATGGTCTTCGTCTAATCCTCTCTGTGAGCTGCCCGCCCTCTTCGTATCCCACATATCCCGGCGGGGCGCCTATAAGGCGGCTCACATTATGTTTCTCCATATATTCAGCCATGTCGATCACAAGCAGGGCGTCTTGTGTCCCGAACATTACCTGAGCTAGTGCCTTGGCCATTAAGGTCTTGCCGACGCCTGTTGGGCCGAGGAAGATAAAGCTTCCGATTGGACGGCGAGGGTCTTTGAGTCCCGAACGTGAACGTCTTAGCGACCTGGCTATGGCGCTTATTGCCTCTTCCTGACTTACGACTGTCTTGTGAAGTTCAGCCTCAAGACCAAGGAGCCTGTCTGCCTCTGTCTGCTCAATTCTTGTAAGCGGGATGCCTGTCATCATTGAGACTGTTTGTGTACAGACCTCGGCATCTACTACGCCATCAAAGTCTTTGTTCTTATCTCTCCACTCCCTTATTGTCTGATCTCTTCGCTTTTTCTGCTGTAGTGCTCTGTCGCGCAGTTCAGCAGCCCGTTCAAAGTCCTGCATTGAGATGGCTTCGTCTTTTTCGCGTTCAAGCTTTTTGATCTCATCCTCTATTCCTTTGATGTCTGGCGGGGGTGTCATGGATTTTAGTCTTACACGTGCACCGCCTTCATCCATTACATCGATTGCCTTGTCTGGCTGCTGTCTCCCTGTGATGTAGCGATTTGAAAGCTCGACGCATGAAAGAAGGGCCTCATCTGTATATCTTACCCTGTGATGCGCCTCGTACTTGTCTCTTAGACCTTTAAGGATTTCAACGGTCTCTTCTGTCGAGGGAGGTTCGATGATCACTGTTTGGAATCTGCGCTCAAGCGCTGTATCTTTTTCTATGTATTTTCGATATTCGTCGAGTGTGGTGGCTCCTATGCACTGTATCTCACCCCTCGAGAGGGATGGTTTGAGGACATTTGCAGCATCGATTGCGCCTTCCGCTCCGCCGGCGCCTACTAGTGTATGAATTTCGTCTATGAAGAGTATTACATTTTTTGCCTTTCGGACTTCATTCATTACAGCCTTGATTCTTTCTTCAAACTGACCCCTGTACTTTGTGCCGGCGACCATTAGTGCAAGGTCCATTATTACTATTCTCTTTTCTTTCAGGATCTCCGGTACATTACCATGGTAAATGTCTTGTGCGAGTCCTTCAACTATTGCAGTTTTACCAACGCCAGCCTCTCCAATCAGAACCGGATTGTTTTTGGTTCGCCTGCATAGTATTTGCATGACTCGCTGTATTTCATCTTTCCTGCCTATGACCGGGTCAAGTTTACTCTCTTTGGCCAATATAGTGAGATCTCTGCCGAATGTGTCGAGAGCAGGTGTTTTAGATTTGCTGGTTCTTGTTGAAAACTTTTCCTCTGATTCTGGAGGCGGTTCAGCCCCGATTTCTTCAAATATCTTGTCTCTGATATCTTCAAGCCTTGATCCTATATTGACAAGCGCCTGTGCGGCAATTCCCTCTCCCTCACGAAGTATGCCCAGCAGCAAGTGTTCGGTTCCAACCGAGTCCTGATTAAGCTGATTCGCGATTTCACCTGCAAGCTCTATTACGCGTTTAGCCCTTGGTGATAGTGGTATTTGTCCGAGGGTTACAGTTGGCGAGGTGCTGGCTGTTACAAGTCTTTCTACTTCGTGACGAATCTTGCGAAAGTCTACATTCATATCGCGAAGTACTTTCGCCGCTATTGACTGCCCCTCTTGAATTATGCCGAGTAGGATATGCTCTGTCCCTATAACTTCACTGTTGAGCCTTTGGGCCTCCTGTCTGGCTATTGAGATAACCTTGCGGGCCCTGTCATTAAATTTGTCGAACATCTTTACTCCTCCGACTTTTCCAATCTATAATGCCTCTAATATAAAGACGACCAAACTCATTGAAAGACCGCCTTTCCGACCCGAATAATACCAGCACCAATTAGTCTAGTCAACCCTTTGATGAATTCAGAGTTATTTCATCAAAATATGAGGATAATCGCCAAGAAGGGTGGCGCCGCGGTTGCCTCTCTGCCGAAAAGCAGTCCGGGTGGACAAGTTGGGTTGACACTTGTCTCCAGACCGAGTAAAATGTGGAACGTATGAATTATATCTCCTTGGTGTGTGATTGGCTCTTTTCAATTATAGTGGCACTCAAGGATTATATATTTAGGGGAGGAGTTCAGGCGTTTGCCAAGCCGGTGGGAACAGGATTATATTATAACGGCGATCGTCTGCGGGGAATAAACATTCGTCTAACGGAGGCTAATCATGAATCCGCTAACAGTGTTAGTAGGGGCAGTATCTTTAGTAGTAGGTATTGCAGTGACTATTCTTGTCCTGAAACTACGTTACAAACAACTTGTTCAGTCAGGGAATCAGTTTATAGAGGCGTCGAAAAAACAAGCCAATGAGATAATCGTAAAGGCTGAAGCCCAGGTAAAAGAAAAGACAGGTCGTTCAGACGCCTATCTCAAGACACAAGAGGAAAAGGTCCAACTCAGGTTACAAGAGGCAAACAATAGGCTCAACGAAGCCTCTAGAACTGAAGCTCAGGTCAAACAAAAAGAGGCTGCGCTCACATCAGCCAGAGCAGAAGTGGATTCCATCAATATCAGGCTGAAATCTAAAGAGCTGGAGCTCTCAGGCTTAATAGAGAAGGAAAAGCAGGAGCTTTACAGGGTAGCGGAGCTTGGCCGAGAGCAGGCAGCGAAGATGATTCTTGATAAGCTCGACTTGGAACTTGAGAAAGAAAAAGCCAATCTCATCAGGAAAAGATTGGAGGATGCCAGAGAACGGGCTGAGCAGGATGCCCGGAAGATCATAACAGCTGCAATTCATCGCTTCGCAGCACAACACACCGCCGAAAATTCTACGACTGTAATTGATTTGCCCAATGAGGAGATGAAAGGTCGAATAATCGGGAGAGAAGGCCGAAATATTCGCGCATTTGAAAACCTGACCGGTGTTGATGTCCTGATCGATGAGGCACCTAACTCAATCGCGCTCTCAAGCTTTGATGGGGTACGGAGAGAGATATCAAAGAGGGCTATGGAGAGGCTCATCACCGATGGCAGAATACACCCGACAAGGATTGAAGAGATAGTCGAGCAGGTAAAACGCGAAATGGAGCAGGAGATCCAGCAAATAGGAAAGCAATTTCTTTTTGACCACGATGTCCACAACGTTCATCCAAAACTACAGACACTTATCGGCCGAATGCAATTTCGTACATCATACGGTCAAAATGTACTTCAGCACATAAAAGAAGTGGCACACGTCTGCGCAGTCATGGCAGCCGAGCTGGGACTTGACACAAAGCTGGCACGCAGATGCGGTGTGTTCCATGATATAGGCAAGGCAGTCGACCACACTTTTGAGGGAAGCCATCCGGTAATAGGTGGTGAACTTCTCAAGCGATTCGGCGAGTCGAAAGAGGTCATCGAGTCTGCTGAGCATCACCATTCTGACCAGAATACTGTGCAGTATGCCTACACAGTTGTTACAGCGGCGGCAGATGCGGTCTCAGCCTCAAGACCGGGGGCAAGAGCTGAAAGCCCTGAAAATTACATTAAGCGAATTGAGAAACTAGAGATTCTTGCTCGCGCATTTGAAGGTGTGGCAAATGCCTATGCAATCCAGGCCGGGCGCGAGATACGCGTGATTGTCGACGCTGACAAGATCTCAGACGAAAAGGCTGTGATTTTGGCAAGAGATATGGCCAAGTCCATCGAGGATCAGCTTACATATCCGGGAGAGATCCGCATCACGGTAATACGGGAGAAGCGTGTCATAGATTATGCAAGATGACGCACAGCTTGTTCGTCTCTCTCTTCACGGTGATGACAAGGCCTTTGGCGTCTTATTCGAGAGATACAAATTGCTTGTCGCCTCGGTCGCATACGCGAATCTTGGGAACAAGCAAGAGATTGAAGATGTAATCCAGGAGACATTCGCAAGGGCATGGGAGAATCTTGGAAAACTCCGGGATGTCTCTAAATTTTCATCATGGCTATATGGCATAGCCAGATGGGTCTCAATGGAGAAGAGGAGAGAGCGCCATCCATCAACACTCGAAAACCCAGACGCTATTACGTCAAAAGAGCCCAAGCCTGATATACTGCAAGCATTGAATCAACTGCCATTGGAGTATCGCGAGGCAATTGTACTTTTTTATATTGAACAAAAATCATATAACGAGATTGCCAAGATGCTAGATGTCTCTTCAGCGACCGTTAACTTTAGACTCACCAAGGCAAGACATCTCCTCAGGAGTATTCTGAAGAGCTAATCGACTGGGGGAGAAGCGTGAACCTTTTCACGAGTTGTGTGTCTCATATATAGAACGATGAATAAATCACCTAGTTAACAATCCTTCCGAGTCCATGCCTGCCGTAGGCAGGATGCCTTTCCCAAAGTTAGCCCTTCCATTCGGTGTTTCGAAGGAGACAAAAATGGGAAAAGCAATTCTGACATTCATAACAGTACTAGTGCTTAGTGCTGGGGCGCTTCCTTCCAGTCAGCAAGAAGATAAACAAATAGCGAAACTCAGACGGATTGGTCAGGAGTTTCTCGATAAGGTCAATATAGCAATCAAGCGCGAAACAGAGGAGATTGAAAAATACAAAAAGGATCCCACAAACAGGGATCGGCTTGTAAAGGTTAGAGATCTCATTGTGGAAAAGGGCCTCCTTGAGAAAATAGACAAGTTCAAGGCCTTCCTGGAAGACCTCCAAAAGGGCCCTGCATTTGATGAAAAGAAGACACTGTTAAGTCTGATGGAAGAGGTTATTAGCATCCTGGACGATGTCAAAACGACAGGACTTGGAGGCCTCGATATAGACTATCTCATAAAGAAAGCGGACGAAATCAGAACAGAAGAGGGAAAGATACTGAAAGATATAGAGGCTATGCTAAAAAATGCAGCCGAATTTGAAAAATGGGCCGATCTTCTTAACGATCTTGCACGCAGACAGGGCGAGCTGGCAAATAAAACTGATGTTGAGAATAAAACCGCATTATTGAAGGAAATCGACTCGCAAATCGCGGCAGTAAAAGGTCTCATAGGGAGACAGGAACAGCATGGTAAAGAGACTCGTGCCGTTCAGTCGGATCATTTCAAAAAACTGGTCGATTTTTCAGTAGAGCTGGCCAAGTTAATTAGGGAACAGGAAGAGATTAAAAGAGTTACGAAGACGAATACTGAGAGACTGGTCGGACTGGAAGATATTATCGGAAAGATGAGTCAGTTGGTAAAAGATCAGGAAAAGATAATCAGTGAGATCTCGATGGAAAGTTCAAAAAAAGATCCCGATTATGCCAAGATGATCAAGTCGCTTAATTCCCTTGCGGAAACACTATGGGAGATCGGAAACAAGTTTTATAACTTGGCAGGCTTTGATCATGGTCAGAAAGAAGAGGCACGAATTGCAATGGAAAAGGCATTTACAAAGATTAAAGCATCTGCTTTGCAACTCGATTTTAACAATCCATCGATTTCTGCCGATTGTTTGAAAGAATCTTCTGGATTCTTACAGAAATCAGGAGAGGCCTTTAAGAAGCTATTGGATGGATCAAAGAAAAACTCGGCAGTTGAATTTGAAGCGCTTGTGAAGAGCCAAAAGGGTCTGGAGAGCAGGGCCTCGGATCTTTCTACAAAAATGTCAGACGCAGCAAATCAGTCTTCTGCTGTTACAAAGAAGGTGCTAGAGACCGCATCTAAATTCACAAAGCTTGCCTCAGGCAATATGAATTCTGCAGCAGAAAATGTCAGCAAGATTCTGGGTAGGGCAGCCGAGCGCGATCAAGACCAAGCCATTCAAAATCTAACCAAGGCAAAGGAAGTTCTTGATGAACATGCAAAAGTAGAAAGTACAGGGAAAAAGAATGATTTTAACAAACTTGCGGATGTTCAGGGAGAGATCGGAAAAAATGCGCATAAACTTGCCGCACAAATTGGCGATCTTGCAGACAAATTAGGCAAGGTTGGACCAAATAATCAGGCTAAAAATGCGCAGAATTCGATGAAGAATGCATCGAATTCTATGAATCAGTCGCAAGATGCACTCCAAACACCTGATCTGCCGCGGGCAGAAAACAATCAGAATGACGCTACAAAACACCTCAAAGATACGCTTCAGGCATTGGAAAATGCAAAAAATGACATGGCATCTGGCCTCGATCCAAAGAAGCTTGAGATAGACCAGGAAAAATTGAGAGAAGACCTTGCCAAGGCAATCAAGTGGGCAGAGGCAAAGGGCAAAGAGCTGGAGAGTAGCGGTAAAAGCGGCTTGGCAAAGGATCTAAAGGATGCGCTTGCAAAGCTGAGCAATCCTTCTGGATCAGGTAATTCCAAGGGTGCAAACGAGGACATGAAAGAGGCCTCTGGAAAACTGGCTGGAAATCATGTTATCGAGGCAAACAAGAATCAGAGATCAGCAGAGGAAAAAATCAAAGATGCTGCGAATATCTTCAAGTCTACTGCTAAGAAAGCAGAAGATGAGGCCAACGATGACAGAGAGAAGCTACAGATCGTAATCGAAAAACAAAAAGAGGCAAAACAGATGACAGAGGAATTCCTGAAACAGCTTGAAAAACTAAATCAACAGATCCCGGGTACAACTGAAGGTGCGAAGAATGCATTGCAATCTATGGGTGGTGCATCAGATAGCGCGCAGGAAGGAAGACCTAAAAAGGTCAAGAATCACATATTGAACGCCATAAAAGACCTTGATGAGATTATCAGAATACTCATCATTGAAAGAGATAAGATGTGCATAGAGACCGAGAGAGAGCTCATAAGATATATCGAGACAAGGCTAAAAGAAATCTTGGAGAAACAGGTCAATATAAACAAAAAAACACAGGAAATGGATAGCGGGATCAAAAAATTGGAAGGAAAAATAACACAGCAGCATAATGCAGAGGCTAACGACATCTCAAGAGTCCAGCATATTTTATCAAGCGAGATGTCACACCTGAAAGACAAGCTTGCAACAGAGAATGTAAAGATATTCATCTTTGCATTTGAGCAAATAATAGACGAAATGGACCTAGTTGCAGGATTGCTCGAAAAAGTAAAGGTGGATAGGGCAACTCAGGAGGTAGAGGCAGATATTGTGGCACAGCTAAAGCAATTGGTGGATACCTTTGATCTACTTTATGAGAATTTCATAACACAGATACCGCCATCTAAGGAACCACCCAGGGATCCGGGAGAGCGTAACCCGCCTAGGCCTATAAAGAAACCACTCGTACCAGATGAAGTACAGCTGAATCTTTTCAAGAAGATGCAAGAGTCGATACTGGCAAGGACACAAACGTTGGAGAAAAAATTAGAGAGACCAGAACAGGTCACAGAACTTGAGAAGACTATGCTCAGCATGTTAAGGGGCCTGCAGGGTAGATTAGCAGGTATTTTGGACGAGTTTATCAAGGAACTGAAAGAGAGAGAAAAAGAGGATAGGGTCCCTGATGATTTTAGAAAAGAATAGTTTTAAGGAGTTTGACATGAAACCAATAACAATCCTTTTGAATGTTGCTTTCCTTTCGTTTGCCGCCTCTGCTTTTGCTCAGGTGGAGCAATATGTTGAAAAGTTGAATCAAATAAAAGGGCAGATGTTCAAGGCAGAGGAGCGCATCCATGGCAAAGAGCTCAAAAAGGCCGAAGATCATGAGCGCAAAGCCATATCAGGCCTTGATGAGATCATCAAGGAACTTACAGAGAAGAAAATAACTGAGACCCCTAAAGTAGACGACATTCCAAAAGATGGGGATAAAAAGTGTCCACACTGCGGAAAGCCCGAGGCACCTAAAAATCCAAATGACCCTGCCCATGAACCGTATTGCCCGGAAAGAACCGATCCAGCCAGCCCATTCAAGGATCCGCTATCCAAGTCTGGGCGGTGGGGTATACTTCCTCCAAAGGTACACGAAAGCATTTATAAAGAGCAGAATGGCATAGACAAATTTTTGCCAGAGTATAGGAACAAGATCAAGATGTATTACGAGAACATCATGAAATAGGCGCCGTCGTCATGGGATGGGAGGATCATCTCCCATCCCAACTACAACACAGCTTGAATTTCGGATCTATGCATGTATAATTCTTTTCGCCTGGTGACCAGATGCCGTGGGGGCAACACCCGTTACCATTCCGACTACGGTCGTTAAGCCCCACGGGCCGATGATACTGCCTGGAATCTCTTGGGCGGGAAAGTAGGTGTTGCCTGGCCCCGTACTTTGGCCCTGTAACAACGACGAACCCAATTCAATTGACTAGACATTTTTCTGAATGTGGTTGCTCCTGTTGTTAGACGTCCAAAGTGCGGGGCTGGCTTTTTTTATTTCTGAACATGCCTTTGTTGACCGTTTATGCGTTTTTATGTAGACTTGCGCCAAGTGAAGCTTATCGCAATTGATCCGGGTACAAAGAGAGTTGGATACGCACTGCTTGTCGTTGAAAATAAAGTAAAGCTAAAGGATTCAGGCGTTATACACCTTGACAAGGGGACGATCGGCGAGAGATTGAATGCGATTCACAAGGAACTGAACAAAATGTTCACTAGCTTCAGACCAGACGAGTTGGCCATTGAACGCCCTTTTTTTAAATTCAATGCAAATACATTGGCAAGGATCTCGGAGGCTATAGGTGTTGTATTTCAGCTGGCGGGGAGATATAAGGCTCAAATATATGAATATCCTCCTGCTACAGTAAAAAAATCCGTAGCGGGCAGGGGAGATGCATCTAAAAGTCAGGTTGCACTTATGGTGAAAGCAATCCTTTCATTGTATAGAGACTGGGAAGAGGATGAAGCGGATGCAATTGCTATTGGACTCTGCCACATTGGAAGTGTTGTAAATGGAACACCTCTCAAAGAGAAAAAATGGGCGACGAGTTGACATGTACCCTTCCTCCAGATAAGGATAGTGCCGAATGGCCGGGGACACAGATAGGAATCACGAACACTATCACAAGGACAAAAACCAGGACTAGGAATTACAACAAAACGATTGACAACACCCCGGGTCTTTATGAAAGGTTGTTGACGAACGCTCGAAAACACATGTCAAACAACCTGTACATCCACGATGCTGTGACCCACGGCATCAAGGTTAGGGCCTATACAAACAGCCCTCATCTCATCGACTTTTGGAGAGAGAACTGGTTCAGCGTTCAGGAATGGAGAAGTGTTACGGGAGAAAATCTTTCTGAGGGGCCGCGGGTGAACGTGTATGCGTTTTGTGGGGTAGATGAAGAAGAGGAGGCTGCCTATTACTCAAGGAAAAACAACACAGTGATATTCTTCAATACTGCGTACTATGGTCAGTTTAAATCATGGGTCTTGGGTGCAGTCAGCAGGATTCTTGGCGATGAATACGGAATTCATTCTATTCATGGAGCGGCAGTCGAGCGCAATGGAAAAGGGGTCTTGTATATAGCTCCGACCGGCACGGGCAAGTCAACTAGTTCATATGGTATCATGGATTTTCGCGGCACTCGTTTCCATTCCGATGACTGGGTGCATGTCCGCTATTGTGTCAAGACCCGCAGCGGAGATTATGTACTCCCTATGGAGGTGATAGGAGGCGTGCGAGGATATCAGGTCTTTAAATGGCTCGAACAGAATCGGAGTAACAAAGGAGACAAGATTCGAGTACTTTCTTTAAATAACGACATTTACGAGATTAAACCTCAGGAAATTGATTTGGAAGCGCCGATCAAGTCATTTGCATTTATCTCCGAAAAGGTCTCTTATCTGCGAAGCGACATAGTAGAGAGCTTTCCCGGATATACATATGGCCTCCTCAACTCGCGGCTTGAAAATGTGCCCGATTTTTCAAGAACGCTTTATGAGAAAGAAAAGGAAACGACCGGAGAGCTTGAGAGAATTGCCCTTGATTCCAGATACGGTATCCACCTTAGGTCGTTGGGCAGTGATAAGCTTCAAGAACTCCTCTTCAGATTTTATGCATCTGAATACTCGCGCGCTATGCTTGATACTTCCAAAGTGTTCGGGCGATCAAGGGTCTTCAGCAACCCTCTTGAACCTTTGGAGATTGATGCAGTTATGCTTATCAAGCGTAACTTTGACGAGAATACTTTGCTGGAGTCATTGACGCTTGATACATTTTGTTCTCGTCTCATGGTAGGACAAACTCCGCATGGTAAAAAAGAGATCGCCTACAATGCCTACAGAGCAGTGGACGACGATGCAGAGATGGATTATGTCAGACAACTTGGGGAATCTGATAATGTTTATTCTGCGCATATCTCAAATATTCAGGCAAATCCCAAGTGTCCAGAGACTCTTTATAGCGAATTTGAGTTCTTCAGGATTATGCATTCAAGTGCCAAGTGCTACAGCCTGAATACGATCTTACAAAAGAGCTTGTCAAAGTGTGAAGCGGTACTATCAACCATAAAAATTATTGCAAAGACAATCGATAATTTGCCTGGAAAAATCAGCCTAAATTTGGATGATTTTGATGAATATATAAGGGATGTGGGTGTATGATTTCATGGAGCCGAGAATGTTTCTCAGGAAACTATTTACGAGTCTGTTTCCCTTCAGTTTTCTGTTTTGTCCTAGTTGTACAGGAGATAACACGACAAAACTACTATTAAACCCGAAGGATCCAGCCATGAATCAGACAGCGCCAGCCGAGTTCCGCGTTAGATTTGAGACAACAAAGGGGGCTTTTTTAATCAAAGTTATTCGCGACTGGTCACCCAACGGTGCCGATAGGTTTTACAATCTTGTCAAGAATGGATTCTACGATGAGACCCGTTTTTTTCGGGTCCTCACTGGTTTTATAGCACAATTTGGCATCAATGGCGATCCTAAGGTATCTGCCGTTTGGCGTGAAGCAACCATTCAAGATGATCCGCCGGGCAAGCAAAGCAACACGCGCGGAAAAATTACCTTTGCCACAGGAGGTCCTAATACACGAACCACCCAGGTTTTCATTAACTATGGTAATAATGGCCGTTTGGATGTCGACGGATTTTCTCCGTTCGGTGAGGTGGTTGAAGGCATGGAAGTTGTTGATTCCCTTTATTCAGGCTACGGTGAGGGTGCTCCGAGGGGGCGCGGTCCAAACCAAAGTCGCATTCAAATGGAAGGAAATGAATATTTGAAGAAGAATTTCGATAGACTCGATTACGTCAAGGCCGCTCGCGTTCTGGAATAGCTTTCACACATTAGTCGGACAGGATTTCGTAGGTCTTTGTTACACTCTTGCCGGCCTCTTCTCCTGAGGGC
>SBBU01000272.1 GCA_005239585.1 Planctomycetaceae bacterium | reverse complement strand
TTCGAGTCTATTTGACTTTTGTCGAGTTAATCTGGGTACCCAGTCCATGTTTCGTAATTCATCCAACATTGCGCCTCTGACCCGGCTGACACAATAAGACTCGAATTTTACTCCCCTCAAAGGATCGTATCTTTTCACTGCTTCTAGCAATCCGAATACGCCAGAACTCTGTAGGTCATCT
Source organism: Planctomycetaceae bacterium (assembly GCA_005239585.1). The sequence goes on along the minus strand of SBBU01000272.1, from coordinate 6,234 downwards.
ACCTGAACATTATGAGGCAGGCGCTCTGCTAGTCTGTCTGCGATATACTTCACAAGTGGTAAATAGGCCTCTGCAAGCTTATCTTCTAACTCTTTGCTATTAGTAGACTTGTATTCTGTCCATAATTTGGCTATCTCTTCTTTAGAATATTTTTGCTGCATATTAATGTGTTTACTTCTCCTCTTCTCTCTTGATCAGGTTTCCCTTTAGAACTCCAATCCCAAAATTCCCAAATATAATCCAACCGGCGATAAAACCGATTAAAAGCGCAAAAATTGCCTTTAATAGCGTGTCCTGTACTGAAGCACGACCTATCAGTCCAACAACACAAACTGCTGTAAATGCAACAAGCCCAAGCGCCACCCCAATAACCTTCTCCACGTGGGCTAATTTACATTATTTGAATACTGAAAGCAATCTTTTAAAAAAGCCTGGCCTTGTTTCAGCCTCTTCATGCTCACTATGAAGCGAACTTTTAATGGCATGAATGCACGTTGACGGTCTTGAATACGGATATAAGTTTATAAATGGCCGTTGTTTTCTAATTGACTCAGGAACACAGTCATCTTTAATAACATAACCTAAACGATTTATATAGACATTCCAGAATTTACTGGCCGTTTTGGCAATACCATCAAGTATTCGCTGAGCTTCTGCACAGCCGGAAGCCATATTAACAAGTATGTGAAGTCTCCCATATTCAGATTCCTTCGATATTAGCTTAACAACGGCAGAAGCATCAACAGCAGCAGTAGGATCAGGAGTTGTAACAATTATGCAATCATCTGTACATGAAACAAATCCAATGGTGTTTCGTGAAATACCAGCCTGCGTATCAAATATAACGTAATCTGCGCCTTCACATACCTCTTTAAGTCCTTCTATAAGGTTATTCCTGGCCTGATCAGATAGGTTTGCAAGCTCCTCTACACCACATGCACTGGGTATAAAATAGATCGAACCTGCCTTGTGTATTATCTCGTCAAGCCTACGACGGTTACTAATTACATGACTCAGATTATAAATAGGTTGAACATTTAGCATAATATCTACATTTCCCAATCCTAGGTCCAAATCAACAAGTATTACCTTCCTGCCCCCTTGACTAAGTGCTATAGCAAGATTAACCGAAACAGTACTTTTTCCTATACCACCCTTGCCACCTGTCACTGCAATTACTCTTGCCTGTTTTCTGCGTGTCTTACCCGAGAGTATCCTTAGACCTGAAGCTTGATCAGTATAATGCTCTTCCGAACGCGGAACTATATTGCCAAAGTTTCGCTTCTCATCCTGTCTCACAGTCTGTCATCTCCAACTATAATACTTGTTATTCTTTCTTGATCTGCAATCTCTATGTCCTGCGGTACACGCTGTCCCTTTGTAATGAATGAAACCTCAGCATTCGTCTGGGCAAGAGAATCTAGTATTATACCTACCTTAACAGCCTCATCGAGCTTTGTTAATACAATACGATTAAATCCGCATGGTGAAAAGTTTGTTACAATTTGATTCAGCGTCTCTGAATCAGTACCGGCACTGATAACAAGATGCACCTCATTAGGTTCAAATGCAGATATTATTTTTCTAAGCTCAACGATTGACATCATGTTCTTTTGGCTCCTGCCGGCAGTGTCAGCAACTATGAGATCAAAGTCCTTAAATTTCTGCCGAGCCGCCTCGATTTCACTGGGAGTTTCACATACCTGTATTGGCGCAGGTATTAGTTGGCAAAACCTCTCAAGCTGTTTTACAGCCGCGAGTCGATATGTATCATTCGTTATAACAGCAACTTTTTTGTCATATTTATACGAATAAATACTTATTATTTTAGCAATGGTTGTAGTCTTACCTACGCCAGTAGGGCCTATGAATATTACGCGAGTCTGAGAATTCTTAAATTCGATACCATCTCTACACTTGATCAAATCTTTTAATACAGATTTGATTGATGATCTCAAAGAGCCGTTACCTTTAATATTAGAATATCCAAGTTTATTAACAAGCTGTTGAGCTATCTTCTTGGCTATTTTTTCAGATACTATCTTGGTTATTTCCGGAATAATTTCTTCGTCTGCTCCTTTTAAGCCAGATAGCTTCCTCTCGATTAGTTTCACAGTATCTTTAATGGACTCGAATTCTTTTTTTAGGTTAGGGTCACTCTCAGTGCCCTTGAAATCCCTTACTATCTTAAATCCTGAACCTGCAACTATTTCCCATCTAGGTTTGGCAAAAAGACCTCCTAAGAAACCCGGTTTGACTTGATTTACACTGATAATACAAGGTTCTGCGAGTTCATTCTTGATTCGTCTTAGTATCTCTCGATGATCTTGACCTACATATCTCTTGATAAGCATCCCCTCTCCCGTTCTTTTTATTCTACGCTATTTAGCTTAACTTTTTTCGGCAAAAATTTCAAATTTTAATCTATACTCACTATTGCAAGAGATTCTACTCTCACCTCTTTTACAATTTCATTATAAGATAGTACAGTTATGTTTGGTTGTAGAGTATTTGCTATTTTCTTCACCTGAGGGCGGACTCTCCCTGAGCAAAGCACTAATGGCGCATGTCCCTGCGCGATCAAGCTCTCAGTTGCCTGTATGATTCTCTCTGCCACTCTGTTTATCACATTTGGAGCCAGATTTAGAGTAGTTCCACGTGTATGCCTCTCGACCGCAGATCTTATCAATTCCTCAACTTTTGTATCAAGTGTAACACAATAGAGTTTGTTGTCCTTTTCCATGTAGCTGTAACAGATTAATCTCGCCAGCGCGTTTCGCACAAATTCTGTCATATCTTCAGTATCTGTTATCTGAGTTTGTTTACAATCAGCCATAGTTTCAACCACTGTAGCAAGATCCCTTATTGAGACACCTTCTGAGAGCAGACTCTGAAGGACTTTCTGAAGTTCGCCGCTGCCGATTGCTCCCTTGTCAATTATCTCAGCTACAAGATTCGGATGAGACTCTCGAAGCGATCTTACCAGTGTTGTAACATCCTCACGAGTAAGCAGGTCAGAAGCATTTCGCTTTATCAGTTCGGTAAGATGTGTGGCTAAAACGGTAGATGCGTCCACTACAGTATAACCAAGCGCTTCAGCACGTTGTTTAGAAGACTCGCTAATCCAGTAAGAAGGAAGCCCAAATGCAGGTTCTTTTGTTGGTATACCCTCTTCAAGAGGAGCAGTAGCAGTCCCTGGGTTCATTGCAAGATAATAATCCATCATTACAGAACCTGAACCTACGCTGACTCCGCGAATTTTTACCACATAACTAGATGGTTCGAGTTGTAAGTTATCCCTTATTCTGATCGGTGGAACTACTACCCCAAGATCAAGAGCCATTTGGCGTCTTATCTTAGTTATTTTGTCTAGGATAACTCCCTGCTGATTTGGGTCAACAAGTTTGATCAGTCCATATCCAACCTCAAGCTCCATCGGATCCACATGTAAAAGTCCTTCAACTTTTTCAGGTTTGCGTTCCTCATCGCGCTTCTTGATTTCCTGTTGTTTTGCCTCTTGTTTGGCAGTTCGTGTTAGGAATGTATAAATGATAAACAACGAACCACCTACAAATACAAGCTGTATAGGAGGTAATGGTGTAAACACGAGAAATGTGAGAAAAGCACCTGCAATGAGAAGTGCTTTGCGCTCAGAAAAGACCTGTCCCATGAATTCGCGGCCTAGATTTGAGGTCGCGGTAGCCCTTGTAACAATCAACCCTGCACCCAGTGATACCAACAAAGCTGGAATCTGTGACACTAGACCATCACCTATCGTAAGTATTGTGTACGTATATAAGGACTTTTCTATAGGCATACCAAACTTAACGGCACCGAGTATAAAACCTCCAATGATGTTGATAAATGTAATAATTATGCCGGCAAGTGCATCTCCTCTTACAAATTTTGTAGCGCCATCCATCGCCCCGTAAAAGTCTGCCTCTTTTGTAATTCGCTCTCTTCTCTTCCTTGCCTCATCCTCCTTTATTAGACCTGCATTCAGATCTGCATCTATCGACATTTGTTTTCCTGGCATGGCATCTAATGTGAATCTCGCAGCTACCTCTGATATGCGGGTAGAACCTTTAGTTATAACAACAAAATTGATAATGGTGATTATCAAAAAGATAACAAAGCCTATAAGAGGCTCTGAGCCTGCTACAAAATCCCCAAATGTTCTTATTACTTGTCCAGCAGCATCAATACCCTCTCTCCCATTCGTTAATATCACTCTAGTTGTCGCTACATTTAGTGCCAATCTAAAGCATGTGCTAACCAACAACACCGAAGGAAATGCAGAGAAATCTATTGGCTCACGTACGTAAATAACAGTGAGCAAAATCAATACCGAAAGAGCTATGCTTATTACCAACAGAAGATCAATTAAAACAACCGGGATAGGTACAAATATAGTGAGTACAATCGAAAGAATTGCGAAGACAAATACTATATCCTGATTCTTAGTGATCCATGCACTTATATTATCAAACATAAATAGAATTATTTAACAGGAGCAAATCCCTGCATCTGGCGCAATGAAATAACATAGGCTAAGATTTCCGCGACAGCTTTATAAAGATTCTCGGGAATCACATCATCTACCTCGCAAAGACGATATAGTGCACGAGCAAGTTCTGGACGCTGTATTATTGGCACATCATTTTCAAAAGCTATTCTTCTAATTCTTTCAGCAATCAAACCCATACCTTTTGCAACCACAACTGGAGCAGCCATTCCCTTGGAATATTCCAACGCAATTGCTATTTCCGTTGGATTTGTGATTACCACTGTAGCTCTGGGTACTTTTTGGAACATTCTTTGAAGCACTAACTGCCTGTGCACTGCCCTTCTTCTTTCCTTGATTTTCGGATCACCTTCAAATCTCTTCAGTTCTTCCTTGATTTCCATCTTACTCATCCTCAAATCTCGTTCGTACTGCCATCGCTGATAAAGATAATCAATAAAACCGATAAACAATAACGCCATTGTGCACCTGACTGACAGGATAAAGACAAGCTCTATCATGTATTTTACAACTGATTGGAATTCCATATCAAGAAGATTAACCAACATTACTCTTTCGCCCCATAGAGTAAAATATGTAACTGTACCAATAGCTGCTACCTTTAGAAGACCGACTAGAACAACCATCAAGTTGCGAAGAGTAAAAAGTTTTCTGATACCTGAAATAGGATTGAGTTTGTTCAAATCAGGAGTCAGTGGTTGAAAAGATATTACGAACCCTACTTGTAATATATTAATGGCAAGCGCTGCAATCGTCACAATAATTATAAAAGGAAAAAATGCAATACCGACAGCAACGCTGCCTTTGATTATCATTTCAACTATGGTATCCGGATTGCTGGCCATTTCCGGCATATGCTGTAAAAAATATTTGAATGGGATCAGCAGTGTCTTGACAAACTCTCTCCCAAATATATTCAAGGCTATTACTGCCGCAAGAAGTATAACTGCCGCACTTAGATCTTGACTTCTCGGTACATGACCTCTCTGTCTAGCTTCACCCTTTTTATGCGGAGTCGCCGGATCTGTTCTCTCTTCAAATGTTTCTTCGGGCATTTAAGATTATCCTTTCATTAACTCTAAAACCTTTATCATCGTCCCGTTATAGTCAAGAAGATGTTTTTGAATAACTACAGCAAATGTTGACATGGATACAAAAAGCACAATAAACCCAACCAGTATTCTTACAGAAAAGCCTACAATAAAAATATTTAACTGTGGAAATACTCTTGCCATAAAACCCATAGAAATAGTGACCAGAAGTACAGAAACAACAACGGGAGCTCCAATTACAAACGCTATTTTAAGTAGATCCTGAATCAGCGTGTCACTTACATAAATGGCAAATTCCTTCGAGGGAGAAAAACCTAATAGTGGCACTGATTGAAAGCTTTTAAGTATTCCTGTTATGAGAAAGTGATGCCCATTTATTGAGAGGTAGATAAGCGTTGCTACAAATAGTTTTAACTGGCCTATGATCGAGACCTGTAGATTAGTTATAGGGTCAATTATATTTGCCAATGACAAGCCAAGTTCCTGATCTACTAGCTGCCCAGCTAATTGAACAGCCATGAATATAAAACTGGCTATTAACCCTATTAAAATGCCTACTGTAACCTCTATAGAAATGGCAGCTAGAAAAATTGCAAGATCATTGTAGGTATTTACATTCTTGTCAATAAGAGGAAAGAACATTAATGCAAAAGAAAG
>SBBU01000264.1 GCA_005239585.1 Planctomycetaceae bacterium | reverse complement strand
TAATCCCATACCGTTCCCCTCCTTGTGACTCTGTCAACTTATCCTATTATCCTTGTTTTTTACCTGCCGTCAATTTTTTCCTATTGAGATAGGCTCTAATCCTAAAGCTGAGGATTCACTTTAGCTTGGGAATGTATTCCTTCCACTCTTTCTCGAGAGTGTCAAGATCAAGGTCTTTGAATGCAGCATCGTAGGCCTCGTCATTCCCCTTCCCCCCCTTATAAGCCTCTATTAGAGATGAAATGACCCCCGCATATTTGCCTTTTGTCCCCTCAAGTTCTGGATAGTTCCATAAGAAATGAAAGAAAGTCCATGACTGTGGGTAGTATATCTGCGGCTTTTTCATGAACTGATCAGCAGGGACCTTTAGAAACTCCTTCAGCGGTATAAACTTGTCTTTAAACTGTTTCACACCTATTAACATATTCTGCGAGATATAAGATTTAAGCAGACAAATCTTGAGCTTTCCATCCACTATCTTGCAGCTCCCGATACAGTTACCTATTCCCTCGTTGAACCAGCCGGGGATGGCCATGACCCCCTTTGGAAAGATGACATCGGTAAATTGGTGAGCGCCTTCATGCGCAGCATAGTTCAACAGCTCTTTGCGATTGTAACAGGATAGGACATTCGTCTTTGGATTATACATACCGCCGGTCGATCCTGAATTTCCTCCCGCCATATATGATTTTTTATCCTTGTAAAGACGTACAACCAGTTTTTCCTTTAACTCCTTGTCGTACTTGAATAAATCCGCATAGAATTTATACAGTATCTCCATCTTCTCCTTGTATTCTTTTAGAACCTCCTCTCCAGCCTGACAATGGATCTTGTAATGCTCTGTCTCGGCCTCATCCCACTCCTGCCCTCTTGGCGTCTCTTTTTCCTGATAGACAAAACCTAGAGAGAGAAGCCAGATGAGAATCGATTTGTGCCTCACGCTTGCTAATTTTAAGCAGTGATCAATAAATAATCCAGTCAGCCTAGTCCTATCTTTTCTGCTGCATCAGATTTAACAATGCCTTGTATAGAGGACTGAGAACTTCTCCTTCGCCAAAGCAAAATCTGCACACCTTTGAACCACCACACAAAATGCAGAGATCATCGCACTTGGCTCGTATGCATAGTCCATTTCCTTCACACATAGGGCAGTCTGCAAAAAATTTCATGCTCTGAGTCACTGTCTGCAACGCCTGTAAAGGGTTTTCCTTTACCTTATCTGCTATCGACATGATCTCATCTGCCACCCTGAAATAGTAATCGCGCAGTTTTGAAAATTCCTGTGAATTAACTTTACAGCAGAGTGAAAGATATTTAACTCCCCTATCAAGAAATCTAGCCAAGGCATACTCTATAGATTCAGGATCTTCTTTATACTGTTCGGCTAGTTTCTGAAGCTTGTCACTGAGCTCTTTTACCCCTTTTTGAAACTTTTCTCCTCCCTCTTTGTAATCCTTTTTTGTCTCGTTGAATTTACTTACGAATCCCTCAATCTCTTTTACAAAATCTTTGTCAGGTTTGGGTGGTCCTTGATCCTCAAGGCTCCAGCCAGATTCGAGCACTTTACTCTCCCATCTTGTGTATGTGGAACCCTCCTTAAACTCGATGTCAAATGCCGGATCACGTTTGTAGATCTTGCCTGATGTCTCTGCCTCAATCTTGAAGCAAAGCCTGTATCCCTTGGCGTATTTTTCAGGATATGCAATGTATCCCCACCTAGTGGCATTGAGTCCAGAACCCTCGTGGTACTTTGTCGCCTTTTCATCCCCCCATGGAATCACATCTTGTAACACACGAAAGAAATATCCCTTGTGAGACTTGGGCTTTTCTGGATGTGTTAGTTTAGGGTCATAACTTATTACATCACTGCCTTTATTGTCAGGGGCCTTGGCGAGTACTGCGCCATCTGCATCTGCAGTGCTCTTTTCGATCATCTTCATGCCATCAATTATCTCATCTTTTTTGGGTTCACGGGCACGAATACGATAAAGACCATACACATCGCCGACCCAGTACTTTGCTGAAGAATGGTCTTTGTTAAACCTGAGATTGCCAGTCGCTATAAACCTAAGCGAATCTGCGGCGTTTCGCTCACTGGAACTTTGTTCCATAAATGACACGACTGGGATGGCCATCCCAACCATAACAATTGCGATGAGACCTACAACTGCCAGATCTAACACTGAATATCCTGATTCTTTTCCCATGATTTCCTCCCAAAATAGAGCTTTATACTTGAACTTTTCAAAGAGCAAAAAGTTACGCTCTTAACATGAGTAGAACAAAGATAGTTATTTGTTACACCGTTTCAAGTTATTGTAAAGTCTAAATGCAGAGTTATAATTTATCGTCAATATGGAGTATATAAATCTTATCGTATTTGCAGCGATTGTGATTCTGATCGGAGTTGTAGCAGTAGTGATTTTGCCTAAACTGGGGCAGCGAAGACCTGTTAAGGAAAAGATAGACACCTATGAATGCGGCGTCCCCCTTTTAGCAACATCGCGCGACAGGTTTCCCGTCCATTTTTATCCGGTCGCTATCATGTTTATTCTCTTTGACATTGAGACAGTCTTCCTAATCCCATGGGCGGTCGCATTCAAGCCTTTAAGCTCAAGTATAGGGGTGGTGATACTTATCGAGATGCTGGTATTCATTGCAATTCTCGGATGGGGTCTCTTGTACATAGTCAAAGAAGGTCTTCTCGACTGGGATAAGTAGCCTTGATGGAAATCGACTTGGCAAAGACCGGGATAGTTGTAGGAGTAATAGCAATATCATGCAGCGCACATGAATCAGCACATGCATGGATGGCGCTAAAGCTTGGAGACACAACAGGCAGAGATGAAGGAAGGATATCCCTAAATCCTCTAAAACACATAGACCCGGTCTTCACAATACTTATGCCTGCTATAATGCTTATAGCGACCAATGGAAGGTTCGCTTTTGGAGGGGCAAAGCCTGTTGCGATAAACCACTATAACTTTAAAAATCCTGCACTTGGCCTTGCAATTTCTGCAGCGGTGGGCCCTATTTCAAACTTTCTAATAGCGCTCCTGACAATACTCGTCTGGTATGGCGTCTACATTATCTCGCCAACCTTGGTGCTGCCCGATTCATACAATTCATATTTCTTTTACATGATGTTCCTGCTGAACATAGTACTTGGCGTATTCAATCTCATTCCTATACCACCACTGGATGGATCCCGGGCCTTTAGGCTCCTGCTTGGGCAAAATATGCAGCGGGCTTATGATATGATTGAGTTCATTGGAATCTTTTTGATTTTAGGACTAATACTAGCAACAAATGTAATACATCATGTTGTCGGGTTTTTCGCTGCTCCTTTTATGACTTTGCTACTGGCCCTCTTTGATGCTGACTATATTAGAATAGTACAATCAATGCAGTTTTAATGAAAGACAAGATTTTATCAGGCATGAGGCCAACTGGAAGGCTTCATCTAGGTCATTACTATGGGGCAATTATCAACTGGGTAAAACTCCAGAATGACTATGACTGTTTTTACATGGTCGCTGATTACCATGCACTAATGGAGCGATATGACAACCTGAAAGGGCTCTCAGAGATCTCTATTGAAATGGTTGCCGACTGGATCGCATGCGGGATCGATCCGGCCAAGTCTACGATCTTCATACAATCTGATGTCCCAGAGCATGCTGAACTTCACCTTATACTCTCTACAATTACGCCAATTGGATGGCTGGAACGAACGCCAACATTCAAGGATTATGTCAACAATATGAAAGGAGACAAGGCCCCCGATTACCTGTTTCTTGGCTACCCTGTCCTACAAGCTGCAGACATACTTCTTTACAAGGCCAAATATGTCCCGGTCGGCGAAGACCAAGTGGCCCATCTTGAGCTTGTGCGTGAACTAGTGAGGAGATTCAACAGGATCTTTTCAACCGAGGCTCTGGTTGAACCGCAACCCAAGCTTACTTCAACTCCCCGGATCCTCGGGACAGATGGTTCTGCCAAGATGAGCAAAAGCCTGGGGAACACGCTTGAGATTGCCGAAGATCCCAACTTTCGGCAGAAAGTACTTGCCATGTATACCGATCCTGCACGCAAGAGAAGGCAGGATCCGGGACACCCTGAGCAGTGTAATGTCTTCAGCTTTCACAAACTTTTGACCGATGAAACTAGAAAAGAGCAGATTAGGGTCGAGTGTTCCACTGCCAAGATAGGTTGTGTTGAATGCAAGACAGAGATCTATAATAACATGATAAAATTCCTAGCACCTTTCCAAGAGAAAAGGAAAGAACTCATATCAAAACCTGAAAAGCTCAGAGAAATCGTCAAGCATGGGGCGGAAAAGGCCAGAAAGGTTGCAAATCAGACGATTTCAGAAATAAAGGAGGCAATCTTCGAATGTTAGCCCCCGAAATGCACGAATTCAAGATATCACTAGAGAATTATTATGGGCCGCTCGATCTACTCCTGCATCTCGCCAGACAAAACGAGTTGGACGTACTTGAAATCCCGCTCTCAAAGGTAGTGGATGATTATATTTATTTCATAGACACCTTGAAATCCATGGATATCAACATTGCCGGAGACTTTTTCTCACTGGCAAGTCAACTCCTCCTGATGAAATCGAGAAAAATCCTCCCGAGTCAGGAGTCAGAAGAAGGAGAAGAAGAGAGTCTCTCTTTCGGACTAATTAAACAACTCTTAGAATATAAAAAATACAGAGATTTCAGCCAGAGAATAGGAGAATTGATAGAAAGGCGCTCCGATATGTATGCCAGACCCGTTCAGACAGAACAACTAGTCGAGCTAAAGAACATCTCAGCATTCGAAATAGGGTCATGCTTTGTAAGACTAACCAGACAGATCCAGTTTAAATCGAGGCTTGACATTATTTATCAGGACACACCCATCGAAAAGTTCATCCACCTTATATTAGAGCTTGTGAGCAGGAAGAAAAATATAACCTTCGAAGAGATCATAGCCAATTCACCAGTTAACAAGAAACTCTTTACAATTGGAGCCTTGCTGGCGCTTCTTGAACTGGTTCGGCAGGAGAAAGTAACCATAGATCAGGAGGAATCAGGTAATATCCTGATATCAGCTTTCTAATGCCGGGTACAATACTTATTGTCGATGACGACAAGAAAATCTGCGACATTTGCGATCATTTTCTAAAAAGCGCCGGCTACAACACAAAGCCATGCTATAACGGAAGTGACGCACTCACACTCGCCCAGCAAAACGATATAAACGTCGCGCTTTTAGATATAAACCTTCCGGACATGAGTGGCAAAGAGCTACTCCAGAAACTCAAGGCTTTAAAAAGCGATATTGAGGTCTTGATGATATCCGCGCATGGCAGTATTGAAACTGCTGTAGAATGCATGAAACTTGGCGCATCAGATTTTATTGAGAAACCCTTCAAAAAAGAGAGAGTACTTTCATGCGTTGAAAAAGTACTAAAGGTAAAAGGTTTATCAGATGAGTTATTTAGACTCCAGCGAGAACTAAAGCAGGTCTATAAATTTGACAACATGATTGGTGTCTCTAAACCGATGCAGAGTCTCTATGAAAAGATTACGATGGCCTTTGACAATGACAGCACAGTTCTAATAACGGGCGAAAGCGGAACTGGCAAGGATTTGATTGCTCGAACAATTCACTACAATAGCAAGTTCTCCTCACACCCTTTTATTGCAGTAAGCTGTGCTGCACTGCCTCAGGAACTAATCGAGAGCGAGCTCTTTGGGTATAAACGTGGTGCATTTACCGGGGCTGTTACTGATACACTGGGAATATTCAGGGCAGCAAACGGTGGTACCGTATATCTTGATGAGATCACAGAAATGCCTACATCTTGCCAGGCAAAACTGCTCAGGGTGATTCAGGAAAAAACAGTAAGGCCGATAGGTTCCACAGAAGAATTGCCTGTAAATGTCCGCATTATCTGTTCAACCAACAGAGATATCGAGACACAGACAAAAAAGGGACAGTTCAGAGAGGATCTTTACTACCGAATAAGCGTAATAAGAATTAATGTCCCGCCTCTTCGCGAAAGAAAAGAAGATATTGAGCTCCTAGTACATGCCTTTATCGATAAATACAACAAGAAATTAAAAAAACGGGTTACCGGTATAGACAGAGATGCTCTTTCGGCCCTTTTTGAACACAATTGGAAGGGAAATGTCAGGGAACTAGAGAATGTTATAGAGAGCATCTTTGTGATGGGCCGCTCCAACAGAATAACACTTCAGGACCTCCCTCAGTTTCGAAAAACAAAGATGGAACACAACATCATGTCTATCGATGAGGCAATACAAAAAGCCGTATGGGAGGCGCTTCAGCATAGCAAAGGCAATAAATCCCAGGCGGCATCAATACTTGGAACAACCAGAAAACGACTATATCACCTGATGAAAAAATACAATATCCAAGACCTCAAGTGAAGCCACCTTACTGTAAGCAGTAGGGTTTTTTTTAAGCCGTGGCACCTGCTCGCCGAGCAGGCTGGGATTTTGTGCTTGGAAATCCGGTACTATAACTTTATGGGATCAAGCGATTTGTTGCCTATAAATTGCATCTCCCATTCTGTCATTTCTGTTTGCAACCTAACGCGACCTGCCAGAACATGGTCTGGTTCAACGGGAATTGCTGGAAGTGCTGTTACATCCTCTCCATGCACGATAAGCGGGAAAGGATCTGCATCATCTCTCTTATCATCGTATTCGATTTCACTTCTCTCTCTTTTTTCAAGTTCCTTTATTGTAGTTTCACCACGATTGTAAAAGGCATCGATCAGACGGCTGATTTGTTCCTCTGTTGCAAGTACTACCTTGACTTTGCGACCCGTTATCTCTCTAAGTTGAGCAACCGCTTCAGGTTCGATTCGAGGCAGAGCGACCACAACCACTTCACCTTTTTTTGCAAGTGCTATCGCGCTTAGCTCTATCGCTCTTTCGTAGGGAATCAAGAAAGCAGCCTGTTTTTCACAACCTGTCCTTACAAGATCCACAGTAACAGGACTATACTTTTCAGCCAAAAATTTCGCGAGATCCTGCCTCTTAATGCTTTTTATGCCAAAGATACCACTTAGCTCATCGTCGAAGACGATGCCCTCTTCAATCAATAGTCGCTCGATATCTTTCATTTTTTTCTCCATATCTACTCATGAGATTATTCGGAATCCCAATGTGATCCAGAGCACGAGAGACAACAAAATCAACAATGTCCTGAATAGACTCGTTCTGTGAATAAAAACCCGGTGAAGCAGGGAGGACAATTGCACCAGCATCGGTCAGCTCGAGCATATTGCGCAAATGAATGGCTGAATAAGGAGTCTCCCTTGGCACGACCACCAGCGGCCTTCGCTCTTTCAGCATCACATCAGCAGCACGCTCAATAAGATTGGATGAGATACCGCTTGCAATCCTGCCCAATGTACCCATGGAACAAGGGACAATAACCATTCCGTTTGTCTTGAATGAACCGCTTGCAATTGGCGCTGCAACATCCTGATAGTGAAAATAGGTCACATTCTCTTTTTCCTCTCCGAGCAGCCCCCCCATGACTTCGCCTTCATTCCTTAAATCAAAATCGATCATTAACTCATGATTCATAACTTTAAGGGCAGATTCTGAAACTGTCAGAAATATCTCATAATTATGGGATGAAATCACTTCAAGTAACCTCTTGCCATATATTACCCCGCTTGCACCAGTAATTGCGCAGACAAAACGCTTCATGCTAATCTTTATATCAAGGAATTCTATCGATTGCAAGAACGAAGGCTCAAAGTCCCAGTTCTTCCCACTTTTTGTCGACGATGAGCTTCATCTCGTCAGACATTTTTATCACATCAGGCCAGCGTCGTGTGAATCCCTCCTCAGGGAGCTTGCGGGTGGCATCAATGCCCATCTTGGAGCCATAGCAGAGGGCCCTTGAGGCATGATCTAAAATATCAAGAGGACCCATTACGAATTCAATGTCACGCTGGGGGTCTATATTGGTCAGTGCCTTCCATACTACTTCCTCAGAATTATGAACATCCACATCATGATCCACAACGATTATGCATTTTGTAAACATTGCCTGGCCAAGTCCCCAGACGGCATGCATCACTTTACGGGCATGACCCGGGTACTGCTTCTTAATAGACACGATCATCAGATTGTTGAAACAACCTTCGGGAGGCATGTAGTAGTCATGAATTTCAGGGAGTTGCAGCTTCATAACAGGCAGAAGCAACCTCTCGATAGCATAACCGATGTACGCGTCTTCTTGAATTGGAGGTCCTACAATAATTGTGTGATAAACAGGATTCTTTCGATGTGTGATGCAAGTTATATGAAACGCAGGAAAATTTTCTTCAAGAGAATAGAAACCGGTGTGGTCGCCGAAAGGACCCTCCTGCCTAAGGTCAGACGCATCAAGGTAACCCTCAAGAACGATTTCTGCATTAGCCGGGACCTCAAGATCGACTGTTTCGCATCTGACCATCTTCATACCTTCATGCTTAATCAGACCAGCGAAAAGGACCTCATCCATATCGGGAGGGAGAGGGAGCACGCCTGCAAAGCACATCGCCGGATCTGAACCGATTGCGACAGCCATCTCCATGCGCTTGTTGCCCGCCTCCACCGATTTCCTGAAATGCCTTGCAGCATCCTTATGAGGGTGGAAATGCATCAATGTAGTCTTGGAGTCGATAACCTGCATTCGATAAGTGCCGCAATTACGCCTACCGGAAAGAGGGTCCCGCGAGAAAACAAGCGGATAAGTAATGTAACGGCCTGCATCCTTGGGCCAGCATTTGATAATCGGGAATTGATCCAAGTCAACCTTATCATCCTTTAAAATTACCTCTTTACATATACCTTCATTGACCGTTTTAGGTAGGAAACTTGCGATCTCCGCCAGTCTGGGTAATAGCTTAAGTTTCTCAAATATATTCGTAGGCTTCGGTGGATCCATCGCCATTGATATAAAGCTTGTCAAGAATTCAGGGAGTTTCTCTAGTGACTCGACATCCAATGCCATTGCCATTCTTTCCTTTGTCCCGAATAGGTTTATAGCAAGAGGTATCTTATGACCTATTACATTTTCAAATAACAAGGCAGGCCCATAAGATTTAGTTACCCTGTCAGTGATTTCTGTGATCTCAAGATCCTGAGAAACAGCAGTCTTTATCCTTTTGAGATGTTCCTTAGCCTCTAGTTGGCCAAGGAAATCCTGCAAATCTGCGTATGGCATATTATTAGGTAAAAAAACAGGATGTTAAAGAATACCAATGTCAAGTACCCAAATCAATTGACCTATATGAGTTGCATTGTATAATTGTCGAACAATGTTAAACGTACTCAGAGGCGTTTTCATAGTAATTAGCGCCCTTTTGGGCTATTCGATCTCATTCAAGCTAAATATCTCCCCTATAACGGGAACGATTGTAGGTATGGCATCAGCGGGACTATTGGTCTTTTTGGAACTTGGGTTCTCCTCCAGATTTGTCGCGACAATTACCATAGTGATGTTTGCTGTGATCTTTGGTTTCATAATAAGTTATTTCGTGATTGCAGCGCTCTATTTAATACCAGAGATTGCCAAGATCAAAAACTCATCTGATACCGCTACAACGTTTGAGTTCTGTATAACATTTCTTCTCTCGTTTATATCCATAATAGCTATACTGCATACAAAAGATGATTTTAAGATCATCATACCTTTTGTAGAATTTTCAAGGGATAAGAAGCAAGGAAGACCCCTGCTTCTTGATACCAGTGCTATTATCGATGGACGTCTTATAGAATTGGCTGACACAAAAATTATAGATACAACCTGCTATGTCCCAAAGTTCGTTTTAAACGAGATTCATCGGTTGTCTGATTCACAGGATAAACTAAAAAGATCGCGAGGAAGACGAGCCCTCCAAATACTTAACAAACTAAGGGATGACCGCAAGATTCATATCGAGATACACGGTGCATTCCTGCCCTATCTCAAAGAAGTCGACGATAAACTGGTAAAGCTTGCAAAACTTATGAGTGCAAGGATATTGACAACTGATTTTAATCTAAGCAGGATAGCACAGGTTCAGGGGGTTGATGTTGTCAATGTACATGAACTTGCCAAGTCCCTAAAGCCGCCTGCGATACAAGGTGAAAGGCTCTATATCGAAATTGTCAAACCGGGTGAAAACTCGGGTCAGGGAGTCGGATTCCTTGAGGATGGAACAATGGTTGTTGGTGAAGGGTGTGGCAACCGCGTGGGCGAGGAACTGGCAATCGTAATAACAAATGTAATCCAAACAACAGCGGGTAGAATAATATTCGGCAGGCCGGAAGACTCCAACTGATCAATTCAAAGGTTTAATATGTAACAAATCACCTGAGCTTCTTCTCATACATCCTGTACTTTTTATAGCACTTGCCGCCAGCTTCTGTCATATGCTTTATCATCTTGTGATTTGTTTCCAAGACCCAAGACATTTCAGAGGATTCATAGCCGGCGAGCAGACCTGCTTTAGCTATCTTAAGTAGGAGCAATGCCCCTATACCTGAATAAGCCTGATATTCTTTTCTGAGGCCAAGCAGTATGGTTCTAAAAGTATTGAGCCTCCTTAGCCCTGTCTTGAAGACCAGCCACCCGAAAGGAAAAAGCCGCCCATCAATTTTTTTAATTATCCTATTGACATCTGGCAGCCCAACAACAAAACCAACTGTCTTGTTATCAATCTCTGCAAAAATCACCAAGCGCGGATCTAGAACTGGTTTGAATGAGCGAGCCATGTAATCAATCTCAGCTTGTGACATTGGTACAAACCCCCAGTTGTCTGACCAACCATTCTTATATATTTCCGAGATCATTTCGACTTCACGATCAAAATCCTTAAGACTAATACTTCGGAATTTAATGCCCAGTCTTTTTGATAAAACCTCTTCAATCCTGTCAACCCTGTCGAAATTAGCACTATCCTTGTGGATAAAAAAGGCTAAAAGATCCATAATTTTAGAGTAGCCTGAAGACTCTAGGAGTGGCTGATAATAAGGGGGGTTGTGTGCCATCATGATATAAGGCGGAGAGTTGAACCCCTCGATCAAGAGACCACAAATATCATTAGTTGAAAAACTCACAGGGCCTCGGCAGGCATCCAAGCCAAGCTCAGCCAGCACGGTTTCAACTTGCGATAGTAAGCAAGCAGCAATTTCCTTATCGTTCTCACACTCGAAAAAGCCGAAAAATCCTGTTCGATCTTTGTAGTAATTATTATGCATCGAATTTTTTATAGCTGCGATTCTTCCAACGGCTCTGCCGTTCCTAAAGGCCATAAAATAGCGGGCTGTTGAATGTTCAAAAAATGGATTCTTTTTTCC